>NZ_JBFUBK010000002.1:0-132883 GCF_056405815.1 Pseudomonas sp. P1_F1_2
ACCCTAAACTTGGCTCAGCAATCGTTGGTTACATCTTTGATTTCTCGCGGAGTAACTTGTGATGCTGATAATCTTGTTGACTATCAGTCTGACTCCACAAGCACCCACACGAATTGCTTGATTCAGTTGTTAAAGAGCGGTTGGTTAAGATCTTTCGTCTCAACCGAGGCGCGCATTCTACAGCAGCCTCTGTTGCTGTCAAGTGGTTATTTTCAGAAGCTTTCAAAGTTTCCTTTGTAACTTCAACCACTTGCGCTTCCGATCACTCGGTAGCGGGAGGCGAATTCTACAGCGTTACACGCTGCTGTCAACACCTCTTTTTCAACTCCTTTCGGACTTCGATGAACTGAAGCCACTCACTGCCGAAAACTGCGTAACTCTTTGTTTACCAAGGAGTTTTCCGTTTCGACTGCGCCGGAAGTGGGGCGAATTATAGACATCCTGAATCTGCCGTCAACACTTAATTACACCTTTCGTGCAGACGGTACCTTTTTAGCCACAAACCGCGGGATTCGCCGGGCAACTGCTGGCACACGCAGCACTAACAGCAACGCCCCTATCGAGGCGTATACCGTCCACTCCTTCAGATCAGCACGCACGATCCACAACATATGCAGCAACCCAAGCCCGAGAATCACATAGGCGAGCCGATGCAGCTTCTTCCAGCGTGCGCCCAAACGCCGCTGACTGTAACGATTAGAAGTCACCGCCAACGCCAGCAAACACAGAAACGCCAGCGTACCGACGATAATGTATGGCCGCTTGCGCAACTCAACACCCAGCTGCGACCAGTCAAATCCTAGAATGAACGCCGTATAGCCACTCAAATGCAGAACCACATAAGCAAAGCACCACAACCCCAACTGCCTTCGCACAGCCACCCACCCTGCCCACCCGGTGAGTTTTTGCAGGGGCGTCATACTGAGCGTAATGAGTAGCAAAACAAGCGTGCCCAACCCAAGCCGATCAACCAGAATTTTGCCTGGGTCCGGGCCCAACACATCCGTCCAGGCCTGATACAGCCAAAGCAGCGGCCACACCGCTGCCACTATAAAAACGCCAAGACGCCAAACCGGAAAACGCATCAGTAGTTCTTCCGCAAATCGAGCCCTGTATAAAGAGAGGCGACTTCATCCGCGTAGCCGTTGAACATCTGTGTGTCGCGCACATTGGGCTTGAACAAACCACTGGGCAAACGGCGCTCCCGCGCCTGAGTCCAACGCGGATGATCAACCGCAGGATTCACATTCGCGTAGAAACCATACTCATCCGCTGCAATGCTCTGCCATGTTGTTTTCGGCTGCTCGCTGACCAGACTGATACGCACAATGGATTTGATGCTTTTGAATCCATACTTCCAAGGCACCACCAAACGCAACGGCGCTCCATTCTGATTGGGCAACTCACGCCCATACATGCCGATCGCAAGAATCGCCAACGGGTTCATCGCCTCATCCAGACGCAACCCTTCTACATAGGGCCAGTCGATCAAGGCAAAGCCGGAACGCTGCCCCGGCATACTCTTGGGATCCTCGAGGGTTTCGAAGCGAATGTACTTCGCCTTGGAGGTTGGCTCCACTTGCTTGAGTAATGCCGAAATGGGAAAACCAATCCACGGAATGACCATCGACCAAGCCTCTACGCAGCGAAGACGGTAGATGCGCTCTTCCAACTGATAAGGCTTCATGAAGTCTTCCAGCGCATAGCGTCCAGGCTTGCCCACTTCGCCATCCACTACAACGCTCCACGGCTCGGTCTTCAGTGCGCCGGCATTGGCAGCCGGGTCACCTTTATCAGTGCCGAACTCGTAGAAGTTGTTGTAATGGGTCGCGTCCTTGAATGGCGTAATCGACTCATCCTTGACGTTGACCACCCCCCATTTGGTAGAGGGAAGCTTTTCAGTAAACCAGGTAGGTGCCTTGCCAGGCTCGACGTCTGCATAACGAGCAACATCTTCGGCCGACGCCCAACGAGGCAGGCTGCTTATCGCCAAGCCCGCAACGGCAGCACCAAGAACTTTTCGACGGGATAGATAGAAGGCTTCAGATGTGACGTCCGACTCATGGCAGTCAGACGCTTTGGGGACTTTGATCAGCATGACAACTCCGCAGCTTTGGAGGACAGATGCACCCATAGACTGCGGAGTATGAGGGAAATTACATCACTCGGCGTTTTTGTGCCGACGAAGACGCAACAAGTACTGCACCGGACCGGAGGCCGCGTAAGCAAGGAAAACCAGCAGCAGGATGCGTGGTGGATCGCTGAATACCACAGCAAACACCAACACCACCGCCAGGATCGCCACAAAAGGCACGCGCCCTTTCAAGTCGAGCTCCTTGAAGCTGTTGTACTTGATATTGCTGACCATCAGCATACCGGCAGCCGCCACCATCAGCGCAACCAGGAAGGACATCTTGGAACCCTGGATGCCGTAGTCGCTGAACGCCCAGACAATCCCGGCAACCACACCCGCCGCAGCCGGACTGGCCAGACCGATGAAGTAGCGTTTATCCGCAGTGCCGACCTGGGTGTTGAAGCGCGCCAAACGCAAAGCCGCACCCGCCACATAGATGAAGGCAACCATCCAGCCGACCTTGCCCATATCACCCAAGGCCCAGCCAAACGCCAATAATGCCGGCGCGACGCCAAAGGCGACCATATCTGACAGCGAGTCGTACTCGGCACCAAATGCGCTCTGGGTATTGGTCATCCGGGCCACACGACCATCGAGACCATCAAGCACCATCGCGACAAAAATCGCGATCGCCGCAAAAGCAAAGTACTTGCTCGCATTGACCGAATCACCGGCGCTCAACGCGGCCTGGGCACTCATCGAGTTGATGATGGAATAAAACCCTGCGAACAGGTTCGCAGTGGTGAACAGGTTCGGCAGAAGATAGATACCACGATGCCGGACTTTACGGCCTTCAGCGTCATGCCCTTCTTCGATGTGCTCATCGATGGGCAGCAGGCTTTCGGCGTCAGAAGCCTGGTTTGGCTCTTCGGGGCGTTCGCTCATGGACATTACCTTGCAACAGGGTGGAAAGTTTTCGACAGGTGTCTGGGGCGACGGTTCGGCCACAAACGATGCAGCTTTATACCAGAACCGGCGAACTCAAACGAAAAAACGCGGCCTAGGCCGCGTTTTCCGTACAAGCGCGTGACTTAGTTTTTAGCTTTGTCGACGATCTTGTTGGCACCGATCCACGGCATCATGGAGCGCAGTTGCTCGCCGATGATCTCGATACCGTGAGC
This sequence comes from Pseudomonas sp. P1_F1_2, assembly GCF_056405815.1. Lineage (NCBI taxonomy): Bacteria > Pseudomonadati > Pseudomonadota > Gammaproteobacteria > Pseudomonadales > Pseudomonadaceae > Pseudomonas > Pseudomonas sp. P1_F1_2. The sequence goes on from NZ_JBFUBK010000002.1 coordinate 3,256, forward strand.
GGCGTTGTTACGACGCTTGGCGGTCATCGAAGGGTAGCCGGTTGCGCCTTCGCTGATGAACATTTTGGCGTATTCGCCATCCTGAATACGTTTCAGGGCGTTGCGCATGGCCTGACGGGATTCGGCGTTGATTACTTCCGGGCCGGTCACGTACTCGCCGTATTCGGCGTTGTTGGAGATCGAGTAGTTCATGTTGGCGATACCGCCTTCGTACATGAGGTCAACGATCAGCTTCAGTTCGTGCAGGCATTCGAAGTAGGCCATTTCCGGCGCATAGCCAGCTTCAACCAGGGTTTCGAAACCGGCTTTGACCAGTTCAACGGTACCGCCGCACAGAACGGCTTGTTCGCCGAACAGGTCGGTTTCAGTCTCGTCCTTGAAGGTGGTTTCGATGATGCCGGTACGACCACCACCAACGCCAGCAGCGTAGGACAGTGCAACGTTTTTGGCGTTGCCCGAGGCGTCCTGGTAGATAGCGATCAGGTCAGGGATACCGCCGCCCTTCACGAACTCGGAACGTACGGTGTGGCCCGGAGCCTTCGGCGCGATCATGATCACGTCGAGGTCAGCGCGCGGAACAACCTGGTTGTAGTGAATCGCGAAGCCGTGGGAGAAGGCCAGGGTGGCGCCCTTCTTGATGTTCGGCTCGATTTCGTTCTTGTACAGGGCAGACTGGAACTCGTCCGGGGTCAGGATCATGACCAGGTCGGCGGCAGCAACAGCGGAAGCAACGTCAGTCACTTTCAGGCCGTGAGCTTCAGCTTTGGCAACGGTGGCCGAGCCTTTACGCAGACCAACAGTCACGTCAACGCCGGAATCTTTCAGGTTGCACGCTTGAGCGTGGCCCTGGGAGCCGTAACCGATGATGGCAACTTTCTTGCCCTGGATGATGGACAGGTCGCAGTCTTTTTCGTAATAAACTTTCATGAAATTCCCCTATATATCCAGGCCGTTCAGGCCATTCGCTAATTTGGTTTAGATGCTGAGTACTTTGTCGCCGCGAGCAATACCGGTCACGCCGCTACGGACGGTCTCCAGAATCGACGCAGTGCCGATGGACTGAATGAAGCTGTCGAGCTTGTCGCTGGTACCGGTCAATTGAACGGTATACACGCTGGCGCTGACATCGACGATCTGCCCACGGTAAATATCGGTAGTGCGCTTGATCTCGGCGCGCTGGGCGCCGGTGGCCTTGACCTTGACCAGCATCAGTTCGCGCTCGATGTGAGCACTTTCCGACAGGTCGACCAGTTTTACCACTTCGATCAGCTTGTTCAGGTTCTTGGTGATCTGCTCGATGACCTCATCGTGACCGACAGTGGTCAGCGTCAGACGCGACAGGGTCGGGTCTTCGGTTGGCGCCACAGTCAGGCTTTCGATGTTGTAGTTGCGCTGCGAGAACAGGCCGACTACGCGAGACAAAGCGCCGGGTTCGTTTTCCAGAAGCAAGGAAATAATGTGCCGCATGATTAAGTACGCTCCGTCTTGCTCAACCACATATCGCGCATGGAGCCGTCTTTGATCTGCATCGGGTAGACGTGCTCGCTGGTGTCGACCGAAACATCGATCACCACCAGGCGATCTTTCATGGCAAACGCCTCTTCCATCTTCGACTTCAAATCTTTCGAATCGGTGATGCGCACGCCAATGTGGCCGTAAGCTTCTGCCAGTTTGACGAAGTCAGGCAACGATTCCATGTAGGAATGAGAATGACGGCTGCCATAGCTCATGTCCTGCCACTGGCGAACCATACCCAGCACACCGTTATTCAGGATCAGGATTTTTACCGGCAAACCATATTGCAGACAGGTCGACAGTTCCTGAATGTTCATCTGGATGCTGCCTTCGCCGGTGACACAGACGACATCGTCTTCCGGGAAGCTCAACTTAATGCCCATGGCTGCCGGAAAACCGAAGCCCATGGTGCCCAGGCCACCGGAGTTGATCCAGCGGTTCGGCTTGTTGAACTTGTAGTACTGCGCAGCAAACATCTGGTGCTGCCCTACGTCCGAAGCGACATAGGCATCGCCATTGGTCACTTCGCACAGGGTTTCGATCACGGTTTGCGGCTTGATCACGCTGCCGTCGCCCTTGTCGTAAGGGAACAGGCCGCGATCACCACGCCACTCGTCAACTTGCTTCCACCAGCTGGCAACGGACTCCTTGTTCGGGGTCTCGCCGATTTCCTTGAGGATCGCGACCATTTCGGTCAGGACGCTCTCGACCGGACCAACGATAGGCACGTCAGCCTTGATGGTCTTGGAAATAGAAGCCGGGTCGATGTCGATGTGAATGATCTTGGCATTCGGGCAGAACTTGGCCGGGCCATTGATCACGCGGTCATCGAAACGAGCGCCGACCGCAAGGATCACGTCGGCATGGTGCATCGCCAGGTTGGCGGTGTAGCTGCCGTGCATACCGAGCATGCCGATGAACTGACGGTCGGTGCCAGGGTAGGCACCCAGACCCATCAGGGTATTGGTCACTGGCAGGTTGAGCATCTTCGCCAATTCGGTCAGCGGCGCGGAGCCACCACCGAGAATCACGCCGCCGCCTGCGTACATCACAGGACGCTTGGCCGCCAGGAGCATTTCTGCCGCCTTGCGGATTTGCCCGGAGTGACCACGAACGGCCGGGCTGTAGGAACGCAGCTTGGCTTTTTTCGGGAATACGTATTCGTACTTCTCGGCCGGGTTGGTCATGTCTTTCGGGATATCGACAACGACCGGACCAGGACGACCGGATTGCGCCAGGTAGAAGGCCTTCTTCATGACTTCCGGAATTTCCGACGCGTGCTTGATCATGAAGCTGTGCTTCACGATCGGCCGGGAGATACCGATCATGTCGGTTTCCTGGAACGCATCGGTACCCACCATGGTGCTAGGCACCTGGCCGGAAATAACCACCATCGGAATGGAGTCCATATAAGCCGTGGCGATACCGGTGATGGCATTGGTTGCGCCAGGACCGGAAGTCACCAGTACCACGCCGGCTTTACCGGTGGCACGGGCATAGCCGTCAGCCATATGGGTAGCCGCTTGTTCGTGACGAACCAGGATGTGGGTCACTTCCGGTTCTTTGAACAGGGCATCGTAGACATGAAGAAGAGCACCACCCGGGTACCCGTAGATATATTTGACGCCTTCGTCACGCAAGAAGCGGACGAGCATCTCACCGCCAGATAAAAGCTCCACGTTGTTCACCTCTAAAACGCCAGAATACCGCCCACATAAACAGGGACGGGTCTTAATAGGTTTACTTCTCAGCAGAGCATGAGCGACGGTGGTCGCCGACTACGTCAGCACTGACTGAGCAAGTATTGGGATCGTCCCAAGTGTTGCGGGCTTTTCCCACCCAGCGCGAGGTAACGCGTTGCGGGTGTAACAGGTCGGCGCGGATGTGCGCCTCATGATCTGCCGAGTGGGTCTGCTTCTGGCAGTCCCTCTACAGCGGACTTTGGATTCTTCTGTTTCGTCCCCTGCAAGTCAAGTCGTGTATGTGCTTTATTGAAGTAAGCACATGAGAAAGCAAGAAAAAATCGCTAAACAGCCACTGTGTTAGCTTGGATTGCGCAACTAATGACAAGGAAATGGCATGCGAACGACATTCTTCATGGTCTGCCTGCTGATCAGCCCTTTATGCATGGCGGGTCAGATCTACAAATGGGTCGATGCCCAAGGCGTAACGCACTTTGATTCACAACCGCCCCAAGGACAGGAGGCCACCACCGTGCTGCCGCCCTCCTCTTCTGCCAGCAATCCGCAGACGCTGCCACGCAGCAACGCCATAGGCGATCAACAGGTCATCGACAACAACGTAAAAAAGCAGGTCGCCGAGCAGCAAGCTCAGTTGAAGACATTTTGCATGCAGGCGCGAACGAATCTGGCGCAACTGCAGAACAATCCGCGACTTCGGGAAGATGTGGACGGCGAGATGCGCCGCCTGACCGATCAACAACGTCAGGAGCGCATCAGCGAAACACAGAAACAGATTACGGATAACTGCCAGTAAGTACCTGTAGGAGCAGAGCTTGCTCGCGATGAGGGCGAAACACCCAACCGGCCTGTTGAATGTTGCACCGCTATCGTCGGAACGCCGCCCGGAGCAAGCTCGGCTCCTACAGAGATCGGTGTTAGCGGGAGGCGGTGATCAGTAGATCGAACTCTTTGAGCAGCACTTGTAGCTGCCGGTCCTTGCCCTGGACATTGCGCCCGGCGAAGACCATTTCGGCCATCTCCTGAATGCCCGAAGCGTTAGGCAGCGGCAAATCCTGTTCGAGGATGATCTTCATGCGAGGCAAGAAAATCCATTGCAGCCACTGTTCAAAATCCAGCGTATCGACCGAAAACGGCTCGACACTGGCAAGCGCTTCAGCGGAGGGTGGGACTTCATCCCACCACCCCTGCACCCGCAATTCACGCTCGATCAGCAGCAACTGCTCGGCAATCTTCGGAAAGCGGGCATCCATCACAGCGAAACCTTGGCCTTCTGGCGGGCCAGCGTAGCGCCGCTGGAATCACCCTGTTTCTCGCGTGCCTGGGCGATCAATTCCCACAGGCTGGCCTGAAGATCCGGACGACCATTGGCGAACGTCAGCCCACGACGAGCGAATTGTTCAGCCTGCGCGGCATCACCTTGAGCCATGCGCACCTGAGCGAGGCGATAAAGCACTTGTGGCTCACGCGGCGCGACACGCTGGGCGCGCTCGAGACTGGACGAAGCACCGTTGAGGTCGCCGCTGGCCTGTTGCTGCTGAGCCGTGGTCAACAGCGCGAGCACCGGGCCATCCAGTTGCTCATCGGCCGACAGGCCACCGGCGCTGGCCGAAGGAATCCCGCTCGGTGTCGACGGCATGCTGTAGCTGCCCTGATTGATCGGTGCCGACTGGACCGGCGACGTATCGATCGGCCCCGGAGTAATCGGCCCCGGAGTAATCGGGCCTGGGGTGATCGGCGAGGTACTGATCGGGGCCGAAGTGACGGCGCCGCCACCCGGGACCATCACCACCACACCGGTGTCGCCCTGCGGAATCGCCTGGGTTTGGGTCTGGGCTTGCACAGGACGCTTCACTGTCGTCTTGCGGAAACCGCCATTCGCCGAGATCCGCTCGCTGTTGGACACAGCCGTACCGGAATCCTCAACCGGAATCGAACCGCGTTGTACGGTGGAGCAACCGCTGAGCAATGCCACGGCGGCAACCGCTGGTATCAACCACTTGTTCACGTGAATCCCTCTTTGCTTAATTCATCCAGCCCTTGACCCAATCCATCACCGTTTCGCCGGAAGCAGGGCCTTCGCCACCGCAAGCTGCACCGGGAGGTGGTTCGCTGCCGCGAATATACGGCATCTGCACGGCGCCCGGGCAGTTGGCATCGGAGCCTTGTCCGGTATGCGAATCGACCCACGCCTGAACAACGTTATCCGGCTGCGGCATGTCCAGTGGCAATGGATCGGCTTTACGCATGAAGCTGGTCCAGACCTGCAAGGCACCGGTAGCACCGGTGAACGGCGTCTTGCCGTTGTCATCACGACCCAGCCAGACCACCGCCAGCAGGTCCTGACTGAAACCTGCGAACCAACTGTCCCGCGAGTCGTTACTGGTACCGGTCTTGCCGGCCAGGGTCAGGGTCTTTGGCAACACGTTATAAACCGAACTGCCGGTACCTTCACGCATGACTCGCTGCATGGCGCTCTGGATCAGGTAGATAGAAGCCGGATCAAAACGCTGTTCGATCTGGAACGGATAGCGCTTGAGCGGTTCGCCTTCGGCGGTCAATACGCTGCGAATCCCGCGCATCGGCGTGTTGAAACCACCATTGGCCAGCGTCTGGTACATGGTCGCCACTTCAATTGGCGTCATGCCACCGGCCCCCAGCAACATCGACGGGAATGCCGGGAACTCGCGAGTTACCCCCAGGCGCGCCAGGGTCTTGAGGACATTCGGTACACCCACTGCCAATCCGAGACGCGCAGTCGACAGGTTGTAGGAATGCGCCAGCCCCTGATACAGGAACACTGTACCGTGGGAACGGCGATCATAGTTCTGCGGTTTCCAGACCTGACCGTCCGCGCCCTTGACCGAGAAGGATTCGTCCGACAGCCAACTGGTCAGCGTGTACTGGGTAGGCTTCTCAAGCGCCGTCAGATAAACCGCCGGTTTGATCAATGAGCCGATGGGGCGCACCGCATCCAGCGCACGGTTGAAGCCTGCAAAACTGGCCTGGCGGCTGCCGATCATGGCCTGGACTTCACCGGTTTCCGGGTTGGTCACGACCATGGCCGCTTCGACGTCATCGGAACCCTTGCGACCGGACAGTCGCTTGAAGGTGTCGTTGACGGAAGCTTCGGCTTTCATCTGCAGAATCGGGTCGAAACTGGTGAAGATCCGCAGGCCTTCTTCGGTCAAGTCTTCGTCGCGGTAGTCTTCGCGCAACTGGCGCTTGACCAGGTCGATAAAGCCCGGGAACGAGCTGTCGGCCAGCTTGCCGCGTGTCGTTACACCCAGCGGCATTTTTTTTGCAGCTTCGACCTGCTCGGCGGTGGCGACGCCTTGTTCCTGGAGGACATCGAGCACCAGATTGCGCCGCTCAAGCGCTCGCTCAGGATTGCGACGCGGGTTGTAATAGGACGGCCCCTTGACCATCCCCACCAGCAAGGCAACTTGATGCAGTTTCAATTCGGACAACGGCTGCCCGAAGAAGAACTGACTGGCCAGACCGAAACCGTGCACCGCGCGCTGGCCGTCCTGACCGACGAACACTTCATTGAGGTAAGCCTCAAGAATCTCCGGTTTGTCGTAATGCAGCTCAAGCAACATCGCCATCATGGCTTCGGTGAGTTTACGGGTCAGGCTGCGCTCACTGGTCAGATAGAAGTTCTTGACCAACTGTTGCGTCAGCGTACTGCCGCCCTGGGTCATCTTGCCGCCAGACGTGTTGACCCAGACAGCGCGTGCAATCGACTTGGGTGACACGCCCCAGTGGCTATAGAAATCCCGGTCTTCCACGGCGACCAGGGTCTCCAGCAGATACGGCGGGACCTGATCAATTTTGATCAGGATGCGGTCTTCCAGATTTTTCGGGTAAATACCGCCGATCATCAGCGGTTCAAGGCGCACCACGGAAAGCTTCGAACCGTTGGTCGCCGAGAGTTCAGCAACATAGTCGCCGGAGAAACGCACGCGCACGGGCTGAGGTTTCTCCAGGCCTTCATAGAACTGGAAGCCACGGGTGTTCAGATCGACGGTATTGCCGTTGACCGACGCCGCACCAGGGCCATTGCTCACGCTTTCGCGCCGGTAGCCCAAGGCGTCGAGTTCGGTGAGAAAGTCTTCCTTGCTCAGCTTCTGGCCAGTGAACAGCTCCAGCGGGCGTGCATACACCTTGGCCGGAATGGTCCAGCGTTTGCCGGAGAACTTTTCCTGGACGATAGCGTCGAGGTAAACCGCAAATCCGGCGAGCACCACAAGGCCGACCAGACTGAGTTTAAGGGCCCAGCCCAGCCACGGGTGCAGGCCCCGGGAAGGTGGTTTTTTTGGAGTGCGGGGGGATCGAGTACGAGTCATGGCGGCGGATTATACGCACTTTATTAATACTCAACAGGAGCCCTCCGAGGTTTGCGTCAGGCGGACTTGCGGCCATAATGGCGGCCTTGAATTTTTCCCAGACTCTGAAGGATCGCCTGTGAGCCAGTCCCTGATTGCTGCCCTGCAAAACCCGGCCCTCTACCCGCACCCGGTAGACGGTTTCCAGGTCATCGAGACCCATATTTCCTGGGTCATCCTCACAGGCCCCTTTGCTTATAAAGTGAAGAAGCCGGTGAATTTCGGTTTCCTCGACTTCACCAGCCTGGATGCACGTGAGCATTTCTGCGGTGAAGAACTGCGCCTCAACCAGCGCCTGACCGACGACTTGTACCTGCAAGTGTTGCCGATCACCGGCAGCGCCGAAGCACCGCAGTTCGGTGGCGACGGCCCTGTAGTCGATTTCGCGCTGAAAATGCGTCAGTTCCCACAGAGCCAATTGCTCAGCACCCTGCAGGCCAATGGCGAACTGACTACCGCCCACATCGACGAGATGGCCGCGCAGATTGCTCATTTCCACCTCAACGCACCGAAAGTGCCTGCCGAACACGAAGCCGGCACCCCCGACAGCGTTATGGCACCCGTACGCCAGAACTTTGAACAGATCCGTCCATTCCTCAGCGACAAGGCCGACCTGGTACAACTGGACGCCCTGCAAGCCTGGGCCGAAAGCAGCTTCGAACGCCTAAAGCCGCTGTTCGCCCAGCGCAAGGCCGAAGGTTTCATTCGTGAATGCCACGGTGATATCCACCTCGGCAACGCGACAGTAATCGATGGCAAGGTCGTGATCTTCGACTGCATCGAGTTCAACGAACCGTTCCGCTTCACCGACGTTTATGCCGACACCGGTTTCCTGGCGATGGACCTGGAAGACCGTGGCTTGAAATGCCTCGCGCGCCGTTTGGTCAGCCAGTACCTGGAGCTGACCGGCGACTACCAGGGCCTTGAGCTGCTGAACTTCTATAAAGCCTATCGCGCACTGGTTCGCGCCAAGGTGAGCCTGTTCAGCATGCCGGCCGAAGCCGACCCGGTACAACGCGCCACGACCCTGCGCCAATACCGCAACTACGCCAACCTCGCGGAAAGCTACAGCACCATTCCCTCGCGTTTCATGGCCATCACTCACGGCGTGTCCGCTGTCGGCAAGAGCCACGTAGCAATGCGCCTGGTAGAAGCGTTGGGCGCCATTCGTCTTCGCTCGGATGTAGAGCGCAAGCGTCTGTTCGGCGAACAAACCGTCGCGAATGACCCGCAGGCCGGCATTTATAGCGCCGACGCCAGCGCCACCACCTACAGCCGTCTTCACGAGATTGCTGCGGTCATCTTGCGCGCCGGTTTTCCGGTGGTGATCGATGCCACTTACCTCAAGCACGACCAGCGCGAAAACGCGGCAAAAGTCGCCGAAGCCACTGGGGCTCCGTTCCTGATCCTTGATTGCCATGCACCGCAAGCCGTGATCGAGAGTTGGTTGGCCCTGCGCCAGGCAGACAAAAAGGATCCGTCTGACGCCAACCTGACCGTTATCGCAGCCCAGCAAGCCAATCGCGAACCGCTGACGCCAGCAGAGATTCTGTACAGCAAACGCGTTCAGACCAATGAAAGCGGGACGCTCGACACGGTCGTCGCGCAAATTCGTCAACGCATGCCAGGTCTGTAAAAACTATTTCAGCCGTGAGGCCTCCGCTGGCTTCACGGCTGCCAAATAGTGGCACTATACTGGCGTCATAAAACCATCAGGTGATGCGACATGAGCCAGCCCAAACTTCTCGACACCCCGCTGTATGCCTTGCTGCACAAAGATGACATCGCAGGCTTCAACGCCGAACGCGCCAACTACGGAACTGTCGACATGGTCGGTGGCGATTTCCGAGGCCTGGACTTGCGCGAGCTGAACGCTGATGGTGTCGACTTCACCGATGCCTATTTTCGCTCCGCCGATTTACGCGGCATCGATTTTCGTAACGCCTCACTGGAAGGTGCCAGCCTGGCACATGCTCAAATCTCCGGTGCCTACTTCCCGCCAGAGCTGAGTGCAGACGAGATTCTTATGTCGATGAACTTCGGCACTCGCCTGCGTTATCGCACCCGCTAAAAACGACGCTCTACCCAACAAATCCAGCGCCCCCGCTTTGCGCTGGATGCCGTGTGGACTGCCCCAGGTTCGACTTCCGACACCCGCCCCCACTGCATTCGCAATGCTTTTTACTCAATGACTGGTGTCTTCCTCTTAGAAGCTTTTGCGTCGAAAACGACCAAACAATCACGCTTTTCCTACTGATGGCTACACTCCTGATAGGCTCGCCCACGCACCGTTCGGCCGTCGCAAGGAGGCTTGATGAATGATGAACTGCAACACCTGAAGAATCTTGGCAAGACGTCAGCACAGTGGCTGCATGCCGTGGGCATCCACAGTGCGTCGGACTTGCGTCGCCTCGGGGCGGTGGATGCTTATCGGGCCGTGCGTACGCGCGGTTTTCGGGCGTCCAAGGTGTTGTTGTATGCGATCGAAGGCGCACTGATGGACGTGCATTGGAATGACATTCCCGCCGAGCGCAAAGAAGCCTTGAACAAACAGCTAGAGGCGATTTCCTCGCGCCACAAGGCTTGAAATCATTGGCTTTGAACCGAATTGACGAGGCATCTCAAAGAAACTGAAAAACAGCGGTTGACATGGTAATGAGAATCGATATGATTACCACCAACTGGTCGCGAGACTGGTCGATATTTGAACAGCCCTTGGTTCGGACTCTCAGATATCTCCTCATCAGGCTAATCACGGTTATTTGACCCGGCTCTTGCCGGGTCTTTTTTTGCCTGTGAAAAACCGGCACCAGAGGCATGTTCAACCCGATATATTTTTCAGCGGGCGATGATCAACGGATGCCCGCGCTCCGGGTGCTGCTGCACCAACACTTCCAGCCCGAACACTGCTTTGAGCGACTCAGGCTTCAGGACGTGCTGCGGCGTATCCAGCGCAACCGGGCGCCCGCCTTCAAGCAGCAACAGACGATCACAGTAACGCGCCGCCAGATTCAGATCATGCAGGATGACCAGCACCGCCGCGCCGTGATCGGCAAACTCGCGCACCGCTTGTAAGGTGGTGTGTTGATGCAGCGGGTCGAGCATCGATGTCGGCTCATCGAGCAGCAGCGTCTGGCCCGCCTCGCCCGGCCAGAGCTGCGCCAGCACCCGCGCCAGATGCACGCGCTGACGCTCGCCGCCGGACAAGGCCAGATAGCTGCGACCACTCAGGTGCCCGGCATCAGCGGCGCGCAGGGCGCAGGCAACGATCTCGTCATCGCGCACTCGACCGCTTTGATGGGGCAAACGCCCCATACCCACGACTTCTTCAACACGAAAGGCAAAGTCCAGCGTCGACACCTGCGGCAGTACCGCCAGCCGCTGTGCGCGCAGCGGTGCGGCCCAGTGATTCAATTCGCGATCATCGAGCCAGACACTGCCTTGGTCGGCGTGCAACTCCCCGCACAAGGCACCGAGCAAGGTACTTTTGCCGGCGCCATTAGGGCCGAGCACACCAAGCACTTCACCTGGCCGAAGTTCGAGCGTGATGTCCGCCAGTACAGTCTTGCTGCCCCGACGGATTTGCAGGTTTTGCGTGCGCAACATCAGGCGCGACTCCGGAGCAGTAAAAACAGAAAAAACGGCGCACCGATAAAGGCCGTGACGATACCGATCGGCAATTCGGCGGGCGCCAACGCCAGGCGCGCCACCAGATCGGCGAACAGCAGAAGACTGGCACCGGCGAGCACCGAGGCAGGCAGCAACACCCGATGATCAGGACCGGCCAGCAAGCGCACGAGGTGCGGCACCACCAGGCCGACAAACCCGATCATCCCCGCCGCCGCCACCGCCGCGCCGACACCCAAGGCGGTACAGAACACCAATTCGCGCTTGAGCCCTTCAACGTTGATGCCCAAATGGCCGGCTTCCGACTCCCCCAGCAACAATGCATTCAAGGCTTTGGCTCGACGCGGCAGCCAGAGCGCCACGCCCGTGCTCACCAGCAGCAATGGCCAGAGACGCGCGTAACTGGCGCCGTTAAGGCTGCCCAGATTCCAGAACGTCAGCGTACGCAGGGTCGCGTCGTCCGCCAGGTAGGTGAACAACCCCACCGCCGAGCCCGCCAGAGCGGTCAAGGCGATACCGGCCAGCAACATGGTTGCGACGTTGGTCTGACCGTTGCGTCGACCGAGCCGATACACCAGTGCTGTCACACCCAACCCACCGAGAAACGCACACACCGACAACAGGTAAGGCCCGAACGACTCAGGCAGGCCGCCAAACATCGACCCGCCCACAATCGCGATGGCCGCACCCAATGCGGCGCCGCTGGACACCCCCACCAATCCCGGATCGGCCAACGGGTTACGAAACAGGCCCTGCATGGCCACACCGGAGAGCGCCAGCACGCCCCCCACCGCCAACCCCAGCAAGGTTCGCGGCAGACGGATCTGCCCCACGATCAATTCGGCTTGCTCAAGGCCTTGCGGTGCAATCGGCAATCCGGCCAGGCGCAGCACTGCGTGCGCGGTATCGAGCAACGGCAAGCTGACCGGACCCAGCGCCAATGACAGCCAGATCGCCAGCAAACACAAAAGGCTCAGGCCAATGAACAACGCACGAGGTTTAATCAGGAGAGTCATTGGCCGAAGGTGCCTGGGAAGAACCCGTCAGAGAGCTTCTTCAGGCTTTCCGGCAGCCGTGGCCCCAACCCGCCCACCAACAACGTCGGATCCAGCTCCATGACTCGACCGTCCTTCGCCGCACGGGTCGAGGACAGCATCGGGTTTTCCTTGAACAGCGCGGCCCGCGCCGCATCACCGGTCAGTGCCCGGTCAGCAAACACCAGCACCTCCGGGTCCAGGCTGACCAGCGACTCGACTGAAAAAGGTTTGTAACCAGTATGCGTTGCCAGGTTGTGGCCGCCGGCCTGTCGCAGTATCCAATCGGCCGCGGTGTCCTTGCCTGCGATGAGCGGCTTGCCGCCTGCATGACCGAGCAACACCAACACGCCCGCTGATTTTTTCGTCAGCTGCACCTTGGTCACCCGGACTTTTTGTTGTTCAAGTTGCTCCTGATAACGCTGGAACGCCTGCGCAGCCTGATCTTCAGCCCCAAGCAACTGGCCCAGGTGCTGCAAGTTACCCTGCAATGTCGGCAAATCCGGCTGCGCCGAGAACAATTCGACCTGCACCCCGGCATTACGAATCTGCGACAGCACGGGCGGCGGACCCATTTCTTCGGTGCCGATCAGTATCTGCGGGCTTAAGCTCAAGATACCCTCCGCCGACAACTGCCGCTGATAGCCAATGCTTGGCAGCGACTTGAGGCTTTCAGGATGCTGACTGGTAGTGTCGACGCCGACCAGCTTCGATTCGCCCCCCAGCGCGCTCACCCACTCGGACAATGCGCCACCGGCACTGACCCAACGTTGTGGCAACTCGGCCGCTGCGCCGTGGTGGCTGACGAGAAGTCCGACACAGAGCGCAGCAACGCGGGTACTCAGGCGCATAAACAGCTTCCTTTAAAGTTTTCCCAGGCATCGAGATGGCAGGCCAAGTATTCTCGGCCACTGGCACCTGCGCCCGACGGGCAAGGCGGCCATTTGATAATTGTTTGCATTTGAACGTCAAGCTCGGACATATCTGGTCACGAGACGCAGGACTTGAGGATAGACATGAAGTTTCTTTGCACCGGCGCCGAATTGGCTGACGCCAGCAGTCGCGGTTTCGACATCGACGGCCAGAAGCTCTTCGCCGTACGCCGGGCTGGCCAGGTCTACGTCTACATCAATCGCTGCCCGCACCGCGGCGTTGGCCTGGAGTGGACGCCAGACAGCTTTCTCGACCCCAGCAACAGCCTGATCCAGTGCGCCACCCACGGCGCACTGTTTCTGATTGAAGACGGCGAGTGCGTTTCCGGCCCCTGCGCGGGCCAATCATTGACCACCGTGCCCTGCCGCGAAGACGCGCAAGGCATCTGGGTCAGCCTTTAGCCGTTGAGCAGCACGTCCAGACGCCGATCGACCACCATCTCTTCATGGGTCAACCGCACACCATAGGCCAGCACCTCGACCCCGCACGCGACCGCCTCACGCAAGGCCACCGCGTAGGCCGAATCGATTTCCTCTGCTGGACGTACCGCGTCGATGCCGGTCAGGTTGACGCAATACAACTGAACCGCGCGAATCCCGTCACGGGCCAGATGCGCTAATTCACGCAAATGCTTGGCCCCGCGCTGGGTAACGGCGTCGGGAAACGCAGCTACCGATGAGCCGTCAAAACCCAGGGTGACGCTTTTGACTTCTATATAAGCAGGACCGCCGGGGTAATCGAGGCGGAAATCGATTCGGCTTCTTTCCTGACCGTAGGCGACTTCGCGCTTCAGTTCGGTAAAACCGTTCAACTCGCTGATGACACCGCCGCGCAGCGCCTCTTCGATCAAACCATTGGCTCGCCCGGTGTTAACGCAAAACAGGCGCCCTTGCGGGGTTTCGCCAACCTCCCAGGTACCGGGCAACTTGCGCTTCGGGTCATTGGAGCGGCTGAACCAGACCTGCCCGCCTTCGACCTGGCAATTGAGCATCGAGCCCGTATTGGGACAATGAATGGTCAGCAACTCGCCGCTAACGGTTTCGATATCGGCAAGAAAACGCTTGTAACGGCGGATAAGTCGCCCTTTTTCGAGGGGAGGATGAAAACGCATCAGCCTTGCCAACTCTTCAATCCACGAGCGATCCGCTCGACCGCTTCTTCCAGGCGCGGCAGGCTTTGGGTGTAGGCAAAACGCACATGGTGCCCAGCCTGATATCGCCCGAAATCCAGCCCCGGAGTAAATGCCACATGCTCGGTTTCGAGGAAGTGCCGGCAGAACGCGAAGGCATCTCCGCCGAACTTGCTGATATCCGCATACAAATAGAACGCGCCCTCAGGCTCCACGGCAATGCCGAATCCCAATTCACGCAGGGCCGGCAGCAGGAAATCGCGACGACGACCAAACTCGGCGCGACGCTCTTCGAGAATGCTGATGGTCGCCGGTTCAAAGCAAGCCAGAGCGGCATACTGGGCCATGCTCGGCGCGCTGATATAGAGATTTTGCGCGAGTTTTTCCAGCTCGCCGACTGCCGCTTCCGGCGCCACCAGCCAGCCGAGCCGCCAACCGGTCATGCCGAAGTACTTTGAAAAACTGTTCAGCACAAAGGCGTTGTCATCGACTTCCAACACGCTGGCCGCATCGGTGCCATAGGTCAGGCCGTGATAGATCTCGTCCACCACCAGATGACCATGGCGAACCTTGATCGCCTGCGATAACCCCGCCAGCTCGTCACGGGTCAGGATCGTCCCGGTCGGGTTGGCCGGGGACGCTACCAATGCGCCGACACTGTCGTGGTCCCAATGACGCGCCACCAGATCAGGGGTCAGTTGATAACGCACCTCAGGACCTACTGGAACAAGCTGCGCCGCGCCTTCCACCAATCTCAGGAAGTGGCGATTGCACGGGTAGCCGGGGTCCGCCAGCAGCCAGTGCTTGCCCGGGTCCACCAGCAAGGCGCTGGCCAGCAACAAAGCACCCGAACCGCCGGGGGTGATGAGGATTCGTTGAGGGTCGATGTTCAACCCATACCGCTGCTGATAGAAACCGGAGATGGCGTCTCGCAGCTCGGGAATGCCCCGTGCGGCGGTGTAACGGGTCTTCCCCGCCGTCAACGCGGCCTGGCCGGCCTGAATGATCGGTTCGGCGGTGGTGAAGTCCGGCTCGCCGATTTCCAGGTGGATCACGTCGTGACCGGCGGCTTGCAGCTCATTGGCCCGTGCCAGCAACGCCATGACGTGAAAAGGTTCGATCGCGCGACTGCGGGCACTGTAGGACTGAGCCATTAGCCTTCCTTCAACAGAGAAAAAAATCAATTCTACCCAAGCACAGGAACGAGCGAGAACCTAAAGCGGTCACAACCGTTAATAAGCCCGGCCACAAACGACCCAAACGAGTACCCCAAGTTTGACTAAAATCAATATTTGATCAGGTCTCCAGCACCACCAGACAAGGCTTTGCAATGATTTGCAAGGCCTGCGGGCCACTACCTCGACATCCGGGAGTAGCGCGGTCCGATTTGATCTGGTAAGTTCGCCCGCTTGCAGCCGCGGGGCCGGCAGGTGTCGGTGATGGAGCAATCCTGCGCAGATGGATTACAAGAGTAGAGGCGGTCTATTTCATGTCCACCCAAGCAAAGCAACAACCGAGCCCGACGATCAGCGGCTTCGAACCCTACAAAGAAGTGAAGGGCGAGGAGTACATGGGCAAGCCCATGCGCGCGCACTTCACCAAGGTCCTGAACAAGTGGAAACAGGACTTGATGCAGGAAGTCGACCGCACGGTTGATCACATGAAGGACGAGGCAGCCAACTTCCCGGATCCGGCAGACCGTGCCAGCCAGGAAGAAGAGTTCGCCCTCGAACTGCGCGCCCGCGACCGCGAGCGCAAGTTGATCAAGAAGATCGACAAAACCCTTCAGTTGATTGAAGACGAAGAATATGGCTGGTGCGAGTCCTGCGGCGTCGAAATTGGCGTCAAGCGACTGGAAGCCCGCCCTACCGCCGACATGTGCGTTGACTGCAAGACCCTGGCGGAAATCAAGGAAAAGCAAGTCGGCAAGTAACATCGACTTGAACGAAGAACGGAGCGTGCGAACGCTCCGTTTTTGTTTCTGGTATTTGAAGATACCTGTTGTCTTTAAAATCGCCATCGCGAGCAAGCTCGGCTCCTACAAAGGCTGGCGCGACTTCCTGCAGGAGCCGAGCTTGCTCGCGATGACGGCTTCAAGCCATGCTCAATACGACCAGACAACGTAATCGCCCCTCATGACTGCCATCATCTCTTCCGCTTACATCGGGCGCTTCGCCCCTACCCCCAGCGGCCACCTGCATTTCGGTTCGCTGGTCGCCGCACTCGCTTCATACCTCGACGCCCGCTCGGTGGGGGGCCGCTGGCTGATGCGCATGGAAGACCTCGACCCGCCACGGGAAGAACCCGGCGCTCAAGCGGCGATCCTCAATGCCCTGGAAAGCTATGGCTTTGAATGGGACGGCGAGATGGTCCGCCAGAGTGAACGGCACGACGCCTACGCCGAAGTGCTCAACAGCCTGTTCAACCATGGCCTGGCTTACGCCTGTACCTGCTCGCGAAAACAGCTGGAGCCTTATCACGGCATTTATCCGGGCCTGTGCCGCAATGCCGGCCATGGCACCGAAGACGCCGCGATTCGCCTGCGCGTCCCTGAACTGGAATACCACTTCACCGACCGCGTCCAGGGCGAATACCGTCAGCACCTGGGTCGCGAGGTGGGCGATTTTGTGATTCGCCGCCGCGACGGGCTGTATGCCTATCAACTGGCCGTCGTCCTGGATGACGCCTGGCAAGGCATCACCGATATCGTGCGGGGTGCCGACCTGCTGGACTCCACGCCGCGCCAGCTCTATCTGCAAGAACTGCTCGGCCTGCGCCAACTGCGTTATCTGCACATCCCGCTGATTACCCAGCCCGATGGCAACAAACTCGGCAAATCCTACCGATCGCCGCCGTTGACCGAAGATCAGGCGACACCTTTGTTGTTGCGTGCCTTACGCGCACTCGGGCAAAAACCCGGTACCGAACTGGCTTACGCCACCCCACGGGAAGTGTTGGACTGGGGCATTGCCCACTGGGATGCGTCGCTGATCCCGCGCACACTGAACCTGCCCGAGGCGCAACTGCAGTGATCGCACTTGCAGTGGCGCGCCCATCCGTTACCATCGCCGCACGTTTTCGGGCACACGCATAAAAAAGAGAGGCCGGGATGTACATCTATCGCTTGGTCCTGCTCCTGGTAGTGGGGATTTATCTGTTCTCCCCGGCCATCATGGATTGGTGGATCGACGCCACTGGCGCCTGGTATCGCCCTTATTTGCTCTGGCTGATCCTGATCGTTGTGACCTTCATCCTGCAGAGCCAAAAAGATGCCGATGAGCTTTAGCCTGACCCAGATGATCCTGATCAGCGCCGCGTACCTGGCGGTGCTGTTCGGCGTGGCCTGGGTCAGTGAACGGGGCATGATCCCCCGGGCGATCATTCGCCACCCGCTGACGTACACCCTGTCGCTGGGCGTCTACGCCAGCGCCTGGGCTTTTTACGGCACGGTCGGCCTGGCCTACCAGTACGGTTACGGCTTTCTGTCCAGCTACCTGGGGGTATCCGGCGCATTTCTGCTGGCACCGGTGTTGCTGTACCCAATCCTGAAAATCACTCGCACTTATCAGTTGTCGTCCCTGGCCGACCTGTTCGCGTTCCGTTTCCGTAGCACCTGGGCCGGCGCGCTGACGACGATTTTCATGCTGATCGGCGTCCTGCCGTTATTGGCGTTGCAGATTCAGGCCGTGGCCGACTCCATCGGCATCCTTACTCGCGAACCGGTTCAACATCGCGTGGCCCTGAGTTTCTGCGCCCTGATTACGCTGTTTACGATTTTCTTCGGCTCGCGCCACATCGCCACCCGAGAAAAACATGAAGGCCTGGTGTTCGCGATTGCCTTCGAATCGGTCATCAAACTGATCGCCATTGGCGGCGTCGGCCTGTATGCGCTGTACGGCGTGTTCGACGGCCCGCAACAGCTTGAACTGTGGCTGCTGCAAAACCAGACCGCCCTCGCCGCCTTGCACACCCCGCTGCAAGAAGGTCCGTGGCGCACGCTGCTGCTGGTGTTTTTTGCTTCGGCAATCGTGATGCCGCACATGTATCACATGACGTTTACCGAAAACCTCAACCCGCGCTCGCTGGTCAGTGCCAGCTGGGGTTTGCCGCTGTTTCTGCTGCTGATGAGCCTGGCGGTGCCGCTGATTCTCTGGGCCGGGCTGAAACTCGGCGCCACGACTAATCCTGAGTATTTCACTCTTGGCATCGGCATCGCCGCCAACAGCAAAGCCTTGGCGCTGCTGGCGTATGTCGGCGGTTTGTCGGCAGCGAGCGGCCTGATCATCGTCACCACCCTGGCGCTGTCCGGGATGGCACTGAACCACCTGGTGCTGCCGCTCTATCAACCACCGGCCGAAGGCAATATCTACCGCTGGCTGAAGTGGACTCGTCGGGCGCTGATCGTCGCAATTATCATGGCCGGCTACGGTTTCTACTTGCTGCTGGGCGTGGAGCAGGATCTGGCCAATCTCGGCATCGTCGCGTTTGTCGCCACATTGCAGTTCTTGCCAGGCGTTCTCTCGGTTCTGTACTGGCCGACCGCCAACCGCCGGGGCTTCATTGCCGGTTTGCTGGCAGGGATTCTGGTGTGGCTGGTGACCATGTTGTTGCCACTGGTGGGCAACCTGCAGGGCTTCTACATTCCCCTGCTGAACATGATCTACGTGCTGGACGACACTAGCTGGCACATGGCGGCCATCGCATCGCTGGCGGCCAACGTGCTGATGTTCACCCTGATCTCGCTGTTTACCAACGCCAGCCCCGAAGAGGCCAGCGCCGCCGAAGCCTGCGCCGTGGACAATGTACGTCGCCCGCAACGTCGCGAACTGCACGCCGCGTCACCCCAGGAATTCGCCACGCAGCTGGCAAAACCCTTGGGCGCCAAGGCTGCACAGAAGGAAGTCGAACAGGCGCTGCGCGATCTCTATCTGCCGTTCGACGAGCGCCGGCCTTACGCCTTGCGTCGCTTGCGTGACCGTATCGAAGCCAACCTGTCCGGCTTGATGGGCCCCAGCGTTGCCCAAGACATGGTCGAGACGTTCCTGCCTTATAAGGCGGGTGGCGAGAACTACGTCACCGAGGACATTCACTTCATCGAAAGTCGCCTTGAGGATTACCACTCACGGCTGACCGGCCTGGCCGCCGAACTCGATGCCCTGCGCCGCTATCACCGCCAGACCCTGCAAGAACTGCCGATGGGCGTTTGCTCGCTGGCCAAGGATCAGGAAATCCTCATGTGGAACAAAGCCATGGAGGAACTGACGGGTATTGCCGCGCAGCGTGTGGTCGGTTCACGCCTGAGCACCATTGCCGATCCGTGGAAAGAACTGCTGCAAGGCTTCATCAACCTGCCCGACGAGCATTTGCACAAGCAGCACCTGGCCCTTGATGGCCAGACTCGCTGGCTGAACCTGCACAAAGCGGCGATCGATGAACCGCTGGCGCCGGGTAACAGCGGTTTGGTGTTGCTGGTGGAAGACTTGACCGAAACCCAGATGCTCGAAGACAAGCTGGTGCATTCCGAGCGCCTGGCCAGCATCGGCCGACTCGCGGCAGGTGTGGCCCATGAAATCGGCAACCCGATTACCGGCATTGCGTGCCTGGCGCAGAACCTGCGCGAAGAGCGCGAAGACGATGGCGAGCTGAAGGAAATCAGCGGGCAGATCCTCGAACAGACCAAACGCGTCTCACGCATCGTTCAATCGCTGATGAGCTTCGCCCACGCCGGCAGTCACCAGCACAGCGACGAACCCGTCTGTCTGGCCGAAGTGGCTCAAGATGCCATCGGCCTGCTGGCCTTGAACCGACGCAATTTCGAAGTGCAGTTCTATAATCTGTGCGACCCCGATCACTGGGTCGAAGGCGATCCGCAGCGACTCGCCCAAGTACTCATCAATCTGCTCTCAAACGCCCGCGACGCCTCGCCTGCGGGTAGCGCCGTGCGGGTTAAAAGCGAAGCCGGCGAACACACGGTCGACCTGATCGTGGAAGACGAAGGCAGCGGTATTCCGAAGAACATCATGGACCGATTGTTCGAACCTTTCTTCACCACCAAGGATCCTGGCGAAGGCACCGGTCTGGGCCTTGCACTGGTCTATTCCATCGTTGAAGAGCATTATGGACAAATCACCATCGACAGCCCGGCTGATGTTCAAAGCCAACGCGGCACCCGTATCAGGGTGACCTTGCCGCGTCATGTCGAAGCGACGTCCGCTGTGAACTGAGACCGTCGAGAGTATCGAATCAATGCCGCACATTTTGATCGTCGAAGACGAAACAATTATCCGCTCCGCCTTGCGCCGCCTGCTGGAACGCAACCAGTACCAGGTCAGCGAAGCCGGTTCAGTGCAGGAAGCACAAGAACGCTTCACCATTCCCACGTTCGACCTGATCGTCAGTGACCTGCGCCTGCCCGGCGCACCTGGCACCGAGTTGATCAAACTCGGCCAAGGCACCCCGGTGCTGATCATGACCAGCTACGCCAGCCTGCGTTCGGCGGTCGACTCAATGAAGATGGGCGCGGTGGATTACATTGCCAAGCCTTTCGATCACGACGAAATGCTCCAGGCCGTCGCCCGGATCCTGCGTGACCGACAATCGCTGCCAGCCAACGGTGAACCTGCTGCGGGTAAAGCCGGCAATGGCGCCGCGAAAGCGGGTGCCGACAACAGCAACGGCGAAATCGGCATCATTGGCTCGTGTCCGCCGATGCAGGACCTGTACAGCAAAATTCGCAAAGTCGCCCCAACCGATTCCAACGTCCTGATCCAGGGCGAATCCGGTACCGGTAAAGAACTGGTGGCGCGCGCCCTGCACAACCTGTCCCGCCGCGCCAAGGCGCCGATGATTTCGGTGAACTGCGCGGCCATTCCGGAAAGCCTGATCGAGTCCGAGCTGTTCGGTCACGAAAAAGGCGCATTCACCGGCGCCAGCGCCGGGCGTGCCGGCCTGGTGGAAGCGGCGGACGGCGGCACCCTGTTCCTCGACGAAATCGGCGAACTGCCACTCGAAGCCCAGGCTCGCCTGCTGCGCGTGTTGCAGGAAGGCGAAATTCGCCGTGTGGGTTCGGTTCAATCGCAGAAGGTTGACGTGCGCCTGATCGCGGCGACTCACCGCGACCTCAAGAGCCTGGCAAAAATCGGCCAGTTCCGCGAAGACTTGTATTACCGCCTCCATGTGATCGCCCTGAAGCTGCCAGCCTTGCGCGAGCGCGGTGCGGACGTGAACGAAATCGCCAATGCGTTCCTGGCGCGACAGAGCGCGCGGATCAACCGCACCGACCTGAAATTCGCCGCGGATGCCGAGCAAGCGATTCGTCATTATTCCTGGCCCGGTAACGTTCGCGAGCTGGAAAACGCGGTCGAGCGCGCGGTCATCCTGTGCGAGAGCCCGGAAATCTCTGCTGAACTGCTGGGTATCGACATCGAGCTGAGCGATCTGGAAGAGGACGAGTTCATCGGCCTGGCGCCGCAGCAGGGCAACAACGGCGGTAATTCCAGTCATGAGCCAACCGAAGACTTGTCACTGGAAGATTATTTCCAGCACTTCGTTCTCGAGCACCAGGACCACATGACCGAAACCGAGCTGGCCCGCAAACTCGGGGTCAGCCGCAAATGCCTGTGGGAGCGGCGTCAGCGCCTGGGCATCCCACGGCGCAAGACCGGGGTCGCCAGCGAGAGCTGAACGTCACCTGTCTGAGGCGTGGGTAACACGTGACACGCTGAAAAAACTGTTACCTCAGATTTATCACGTAACAGAAGCCGGGGCTTACGGTAACGAAGCCCCGGTTTTTTTTGCCCCTGAAAAACCCCACCGACCGACCTAACCCCTTGTTTTATTGGGGTTCGCAAAAGTTGGCACGCACCCTGCTATATGTTTAGTACAAGAACAATAACAAGCAATGCAAAAGACAATAAAAATAAGACGAATCGACTCACGCACAATAAAAACAAGACGGCGAGAGGCGCAGCTAACTGATTCTTTTGGAGAGGCGTTGTATTTGGGGCTTGCCCCACGACCAGGCCGAGAATAATAAAAAACTGTCACTCAGACAGTGCCTGAACTGGTTGGATCGCAAGATCACTGCAGCACAGCGACCAAAGCAATCCGTTTGCTCTTGGCTCCCGATTGGGAGGGTCATGAAGGAAAATCTTCATGGCGAGGGCACTTAACAAAAACAAAAAGCCCGAAACCAATAATAAAAATAGAGCATGCAACTACTTCTTGGGGAGCTTCGGCTCCCCTTGTAGTTTCTGGCGTTTACGCGACAGCAATTGCCAACCCCCGTCCGACCTGTAGCAGCTGTCGAGCAACGCGAGGCTGCGTTGGCTCGTGTAGCAGCTGTCGAGCCTGCGAGGCTGCGTTCGGCTGCGCAGCAGTCGTAATACAGACGACCCGTTTCATCTGAAACACCGCAATGACGACGGCTTCGCCGCCGGACGCAGCCTCGTGTTGCTCGTCACCGGCTACACGGATAGCGTCTGCCAGATATCCCCTTCAGCTGCTTGCGCAGCTTCCTACACCATCCCTCGACTAAATGCTAGAATCCCCGCCCATCATGCGGTCATTCTTCTGTTATGGCCGAACATTCCTTCAAACAGTGCATCCCATGCTGAAGAAGCTGTTCCAGTCATTCCGTTCTCCCAAGCGTCATACGCAACACATTCGCAGTACGCCTGAAGTGCTCAACAGCGGCCAACACTCGCTGCAAAAGGCGCAATTCAGCCGTTACGCGGTGAATATCGTCGAACGCCTGCAGAACGCCGGTTATCAGGCTTACCTGGTCGGCGGCTGCGTGCGTGACATGCTGCTCGGCATCACGCCCAAAGACTTTGACGTTGCCACCAGCGCCACACCTGAACAGGTGCGTGCCGAATTCCGCAACGCGCGGATCATCGGCCGTCGATTCAAACTGGTGCACATCCACTTCGGTCGAGAAATCATCGAAGTCGCGACCTTCCGCGCCAATCACCCGCAAAACGACGAGGAAGAAGACAGCAACCAGTCTTCCCGTAATGAAAGCGGGCGCATCTTGCGCGACAACGTCTATGGCACGCTGGAAGAAGACGCGCAACGCCGCGACTTCACCATCAACGCCCTCTACTACGATCCGGTCAGCGAGCGCATCCTAGACTACGCCAACGGCGTACACGACATCCGCAATCACCTGATCCGCTTGATCGGCGATCCGAAGCAGCGCTACCAGGAAGACCCGGTGCGGATGCTGCGGGCCGTGCGTTTTGCCGCCAAGTTGAATTTCGGTATCGAAAAACACAGCGCCCTGCCGATTCGCGAACTGGCACCGATGCTGCGCGAGATCCCGTCGGCCCGTCTGTTCGAAGAAGTGCTCAAGCTGTTCCTCTCCGGCCACGCCGCGGACACCTTCGAGATGCTGGTCGACTTGCAACTGTTCGATCCGCTGTTCCCGGCCAGTGCCGAGGCGCTGGAATACAACCCGACGTACACCCACACCCTCATCAGCGAAGCGCTGATCAACACGGACCTGCGGATCAAGCAGAACAAACCGGTGACCCCGGCGTTCCTGTTTGCCGCCCTGTTGTGGCCTGCCCTGCCGGCTCGCGTATTGCGCCTGCAAGAACGCGGCATGCCGCCGATTCCGGCCATGCAGGAAGCGGCTCACGAGCTGATTGCCGAACAGTGCCAGCGTATTGCGATTCCAAAACGCTTCACCATGCCGATCCGTGAGATCTGGGACATGCAAGAGCGCCTGCCACGCCGCAGCGGCAAGCGTGCCGACCTGTTGCTGGACAACCCACGCTTCCGAGCCGGTTACGACTTCTTGCTGCTGCGCGAAAGCGCCGGCGAGCAGACCGATGGCCTGGGCGAATGGTGGACGGACTATCAGGACGCCAATGACAGCGAACGTCGCGACATGATCCGCGACCTCAGCGGCAAGGACGACGGCACCGGCGCACCCCGCAAACGTCGCCGCAGCGGTGGCGCCAAGCGCAAACGCGCTGCCGGTGCACCGAGCGTCTCGGGCGAGTAAATCCATGGAACGCATCTACATCGGCATGGGCAGCAATCTGGCTGCCCCCGCCGAACAATTGCGCAGCGCCGTCGAAGCGCTGGCGCGTTTACCGCAGACCGAGCTGGTCGATGTGTCCGCTTTCTATCAAAGCGATTCGCTGCTACCCGGCCAACCGCGTTACACCAACGCGGTCGCCGCCCTCGACAGCACACTCGCCCCGCTGGAACTGCTCGATGCGCTGCAAGCCATCGAGAACGGACAGGGTCGTGAGCGCCTGGAGCGTTGGGGCCCTCGTACGCTGGATCTGGACATCGTGCTGTTTGGCGATCGACTGATCGATGAGCCGCGCCTCAAGGTTCCGCATTACCACCTGCAGGAACGGGCCTTTGTCCTGTATCCACTGGCCGAACTGGCGCCTGCGGATTTGCGCCTGGCCGATGGCCGCAATCTGAAGGATCTAGTCGCAGCCTGCCCGTTCGTCGGCCTGGAACGCCTCCCCAAAAGTTGACGCAAATCCCCTGTGGGAGCGAGCCTGCTCGCGAATGCGGTGTGTCATTAAACTTAAAGTTGACTGATCCACCGCATTCGCGAGCAGGCTCGCTCCCACATTGGTTTGGTGTCTGGCATGAGATCGATAGTTGCTGAATCGCATCAGTTACCCCGGTAACACCCCTGTCGTAACAATGCGGTAACACATGCAATTGACTTCCCGAGTTCTCCTCACGACTATAGGCGTCCCGCTGCCGCCAACACGGCGTTGAAGGGCGCAATCCAGGCCGTAAAAGCACGACAACAGACCGTGCGCCTGTATTTAACGAAGAATCACGCGCGTTACTCGCAGTAGTTTCCACAGCGCCTGAATGAGGAACTTTTCATGCCAGCCATCACCCTGACCACGCTGCAAGGTCTCAAGCAAAAAGGTGAAAAAATCACCATGCTGACCTGCTATGACGCGACCTTCGCCCACGCCTGCAATGAGGCTGGTGTCGAAGTGTTGCTGGTGGGCGACTCCCTCGGCATGGTTTTGCAAGGTCACGACAGTACCCTGCCCGTGACGACCGCCGAAATGGCTTACCACGTCGCAGCGGTCAAACGCGGCAACACCGATGCGTTGATCCTCGCCGACTTGCCGTTCATGGCCTACGCCACCACCGAACAAGCCATGACCAACAGTGCCCTGTTGATGCAGGCCGGTGCACACATGGTCAAGGTAGAAGGCGCACTGTGGCTGGCGGACTCGATCCGCCTGCTGGCCGAACGCGGTATCCCGGTGTGCGCGCACCTGGGGCTGACACCGCAATCGGTGAACATCCTGGGCGGTTACAAAGTCCAGGGGCGTAACGAAAACCAGGCCAGGCAGATGCGCGCCGATGCCATCTCACTGGAACAGGCTGGCGCCGCCATGTTGCTGCTCGAATGCGTGCCCAGCGAACTGGCTGAAGAAATCACCCAAGCCGTGAAGATTCCGGTCATCGGGATCGGCGCCGGCAGCGGCACTGACGGCCAGGTCCTGGTCCTGCACGACATGCTGGGCTTGTCGATTACCGGCCGTGTGCCAAAGTTCGTGAAGAACTTCATGACTGGCCAGAACACCATTCAAGCAGCCCTGAGTGCTTACGTGACCGAAGTCAAAGCGGCGACTTTCCCAGGCATCGAACACGGATTCTCTGCATGAACACCGTAAAAACCGTACGCGAACTGCGGGCCGCCGTGGCCCGTGCCCGCAGCGAAGGCAAGCGCATCGGCTTCGTGCCGACCATGGGCAACCTGCACAGCGGTCATATTGCACTGATTACCAAAGCCTCCCAGCGGGTGGATTTCGTGGTCGCGAGCATCTTCGTCAACCCGCTGCAATTCGGCGCTGGCGAAGACCTCGACAAATACCCGCGCACCCTCGCTGCCGACCAGGAGAAGCTGCTCCAGGCCGGTTGCCACTTGCTGTTCGCGCCAGCCGTTGAAGAAATGTACCCGGACGGCATGGCCGGCCAGACTCGCGTCAGCGTTCCACTGCTGTCTGAAGGCCTGTGCGGCGCCAGCCGTCCTGGGCATTTTGAAGGTGTGGCGACGGTGGTCAGCAAGTTGTTCAACATGGTCCAGCCAGACCTGGCGATCTTCGGCCAGAAAGACTTCCAGCAACTGGCGGTGATCAAATCCCTGGTGCATGACCTGAACATGCCGATCCAGATCATTGGCGAACCGACTGTCCGTGCAGCCGATGGCCTGGCGCTGTCATCGCGCAATGGCTTTCTCAGCGAAGAACAGCGTGCCGTGGCGCCCGTGGTCTATCGCACGCTGAGTTCGATTGCCGAGGCAATCAAGCAAGGTGAGCGGGATTTCCCGGCGCTGATCGACGCACAGATCAAACAACTTGAAACCGCCGGTTTGCGTCCCGACTATCTGGAAATCCGCCAGGCGCTGACCTTGCGCCCGGCGACGCCAGAAGATCGCGACCTGGTGATTCTGGTGGCCGCGTTCCTCGGCACCACGCGGTTGATCGACAACCTGCACCTGAACCTCGACGCCCCCGTCTAAACACCACCAAACCCTGTGGGAGCCGAGCTTGCTCGCGATAGCGATCTGGTATTCAACAATGATGTTGAATGTGCGGGCCTCATCGCGAGCAAGCTTGGCTCCCACAGGTTTTTTGGTGGCTCTGAAGATTGCATTTCAGCTGTATTGCCGCCCACAAACCCTTCGGGCAAACTGCCCGCCGTTCGATTCCGACCTGGGGAAACACTCATGCACGCCATCATGCTCAAGGCCAAGCTGCATCGCGCCGAAGTCACCCACGCTGTCCTCGATTACGAAGGTTCCTGCGCCATCGACGGCGAATGGCTGGACTTGTCCGGCATCCGTGAATACGAGCAGATCCAGATCTATAACGTCGACAACGGCGAACGCTTCACCACCTACGCCATTCGTGGCGAAGAAGGTTCGCGCATGATCTCGGTCAATGGTGCCGCAGCCCACAAGGCCAAGGTCGGTGATCGCGTGATCATCTGTGCTTACGCCCATTACAGCGAAGCCGAATTGCTCAACTTCAAACCGCGCATGCTCTACATGGCGCCGGGCAATGAGCTGAGCCACACCAGTAACGCCATTCCGGTTCAGGTCGCCTGATCGCACCGAAGCGCTGCCGACCCTCCGTTTGTCGGGTTGTTCCTGACTTCGATGTTAAAAAAGTACAGGAAACAGGTCAGACAAAGTCAAGACAGATCAAGGCGCGGGGTTTACTGTAGTCGCCCTGCGCCATGAGATCGTGTCGACGCAGTTGACCGGACGCGCCACCCCAGGCGCTCCGGGATTTTTAGTGTTCAAAAGGCCGTTCAAGTAAAAAGGAAACCCGCAGCGATGGCGTACTACCGCACCCCTCACGACGTTACCGCTCTGCCCGCCTGGCAAGCGTTGAATGATCACCGCCAAGCCATGCAGGATTTCAGCATGCGCGAGGCCTTCAATGCCGACCCGCAGCGTTTCACTCAATTCACCCTTAGCAGCTGCGGTCTGTTTCTCGATTACTCGAAGAACCTGATCACCACCGAGACCCGCAATCTGCTGGTGGGTCTGGCCAACGAAGTCGACCTCAAGGGCGCGATCAAATCGCTGTTCGAAGGCGAAATCGTCAATGCGTCCGAAGGTCGTCCGGCCCTGCACACCGCACTGCGCCGCCCGGTTGGCGACAAGCTGTCGGTCAATGGCGTCAACGTGATGCCGGAAGTGCACAAAGTACTGAACCAGATCACCGACCTCGTGGGCCGCATCCACGACGGCTTGTGGCGCGGTTACACCGAGAAGCCGATCACTGACGTGGTGAACATCGGCATCGGTGGCTCGTTCCTCGGCCCGGAACTGGTGTCCGAAGCCTTGCTGTCCTACGCCCAGAAAGGCGTGCGTTGCCACTATTTGGCAAACATCGACGGCAGCGAATTCCACGAACTGGCCATGAAGCTGCGCGCCGAGACCACGCTGTTCATCGTCTCGTCGAAATCTTTCAACACCCTCGAAACCCTGAAAAACGCCCAGGCCGCACGCGCCTGGTACCTGGCTCAGGGCGGCTCGGAAGCCGAGTTGTATCGCCACTTCATCGCCGTTTCCAGCAACAATGCAGCGGCCGTGGCCTTCGGCATTCGTGAAGAAAACATCTTCCCGATGTGGGACTGGGTCGGCGGTCGTTACTCGCTGTGGTCGGCCATCGGTTTGCCGATTGCCCTGGCCATCGGCATGTCCAACTTCAAGGAACTGCTGTCCGGTGCCTACACCATGGACCAGCATTTCCAGACCGCGCCGTTCGAGCAGAACATGCCGGTACTGCTGGCCTTGCTCGGCGTGTGGTACGGCAATTTCTGGGGTGCACAAAGCCACGCCATCCTGCCGTATGACCACTACTTGCGGAACATCACCAAGCACTTGCAACAGCTGGACATGGAATCCAACGGCAAGAGCGTGCGTCAGGATGGCACGCCAGTGTCCACCGACACCGGTCCGGTGATCTGGGGTGGCGTCGGCTGCAACGGCCAACACGCCTATCACCAGTTGCTGCACCAAGGCACCCAACTGATCCCGGCTGACTTCATCGTGCCGATCGTCAGCTTCAACCCGGTGTCCGACCACCACCAGTGGCTGTACGCCAACTGCCTGTCGCAAAGCCAGGCGCTGATGCTCGGCAAGACCCTCAGCGAGGCCGAAGCCGAACTGCGTGACAAAGGCATGAGCGAAGCCGATGTGCAGAAACTCGCACCGCACAAGGTGATCCCGGGCAACCGCCCGAGCAACACCCTGGTGGTCGAGCGCATCAGCCCGCGTCGTCTCGGTGCATTGGTGGCCATGTACGAACACAAAGTCTTCGTGCAAAGCGTGGTCTGGGGCATCAACGCCTTCGACCAGTGGGGCGTGGAACTGGGTAAAGAGTTGGGCAAAGGCGTCTACAACCGCCTCGTCGGCAGCGAAGAAACCCCGGCTGACGATGCTTCGACCCAAGGCCTGATCAACTACTTCCGCGGTCGTCACCGCGGTTAACACCCCACTCCCGTAGGAGCCGGGCTTGCTCGCGATGAACGATGACGCGGTGTATCTGATCCACCGCGACGTCTGCATCGCCAGCAAGCTCGGCTCTTACAGGGGCGGTGCAAGGCTTGAACCCACTCGCTACTCGGCGCATCTTTATCCTTGTCGCAAAACAAGCATAAGGAACCGTCATGTTCGATATCAGCACGTTCCCCAAAGCCGATGCCGTCCGCCGGGCTGCGCATTTGAGTCAAGACGACTACCAGCGCCTGTATCGCGAATCCATCGAACACCCCAGTACGTTCTGGGCCGAACAAGCCACGCGCTTTCTCGACTGGAGTACGCCGTGGGACACCGTCCAGCGCTATAACCTGAAAACCGGTGAAGCGAGCTGGTTTGCCGGCGGTCAGTTGAACGTCAGTTACAACTGCATCGACCGTCATTTGAAACAACGCGGCGATCAAATCGCGATCATCTGGGAAGGCGACGATCCCGCCGAATCCGCGCAAATCACCTACAAAAAACTCCATCACAACGTCTGTCGCCTGGCCAACGTGCTCAAGAGCCGCGGCGTGAAGAAAGGCGATCGCGTCTGCATTTACATGCCGATGATCCCCGAAGCCGCTTACGCCATGCTCGCCTGTACACGCATCGGAGCGGTGCATTCGGTGGTGTTTGGGGGGTTCTCGCCGGACTCCCTGCGCGACCGGATTCTCGACGCTGACTGCCGCACGGTAATCACCGCCGATGAAGGCGTGCGTGGCGGTAAATTCGTGCCACTCAAACACAACGTCGACAAGGCCCTTCAGAGCTGCCCGAACGTCAGCACGGTCATCGTCGTCGAGCGCACCCAGGGCGATGTGAACTGGGTTGAAGGCCGCGATCTCTGGTATCACCAGGCCTTGCGTGATGTCAGCGACGACTGCCCGCCGGAACCGATGGACGCCGAAGATCCGCTGTTCATCCTCTACACCTCCGGCAGCACCGGCAAACCCAAAGGCGTGTTGCACACCACTGGCGGCTACCTGCTGCAAGCAGCGATGACCTTCAAATACGTGCTCGACTACCGTGATGACGAAGTGTTCTGGTGCACCGCCGATGTCGGCTGGGTCACCGGTCACAGCTACATCGTCTACGGCCCGTTGGCCAACGGCGCGACCACGCTGATCTTCGAAGGCGTACCGAGTTACCCGAGCACCTCGCGTTTCTGGCAAGTCATCGACAAGCACCACGTCAACATCTTCTACACCGCGCCCACTGCCCTGCGCGCCTTGATGCGTGAAGGCCGCGAACCGTTGCAGGAAACGTCCCGCGCAAGCCTCAGATTACTCGGCACTGTGGGTGAGCCGATCAATCCGGAGGCGTGGGATTGGTACTTCAATGTGGTCGGCGAGCAGCGTTGCCCCATCGTCGATACCTGGTGGCAGACCGAAACCGGCGGCATCATGCTCAGTCCGCTGGTCAGCGCGCAACGGATCAAACCCGGCTGCGCCACGCAACCGATGTTTGGTGTACAACCGGTGTTGCTCGATGAAACGGGCAAGGAAATCAAAGGCGCCGGCAGCGGCGTGCTGGCGATCAAGTCCAGTTGGCCGGCACAGATCCGCAGTGTCTACGGCGACCCGCAACGGATGATCGACACCTACTTCAAGCCCTACCCCGGTTACTACTTCACCGGCGACGGCGCGCGACGCGATGAGGACGGCGATTACTGGATCACCGGGCGCATCGACGACGTGATCAACGTCTCCGGCCACCGCATCGGCACTGCCGAAGTGGAAAGCGCCCTGGTGCTGCATGACAGCATCGCCGAAGCCGCCGTGGTCGGTTATCCCCACGACGTCAAAGGCCAGGGCATCTACGCCTTCGTCACGCCCATGAACGGCACCGACCCCAATGACGAACTGAAGAAGGAATTACTCGACCACGTCAGCAAGGACATCGGCAGCTTCGCCAAACCGGACTTGATCCAGTGGGCTCCGGCCTTGCCTAAAACCCGATCGGGCAAGATCATGCGGCGTATTCTGCGCAAGATCGCCTGCAATGAGCTGGACAGCCTGGGCGACACCTCGACCCTGGCCGATCCGAGTGTCGTTCAGGGCTTGATCGACAAACGCCTGAACCAATGATTCGTTGTTGCATCCCACCCGCGCGGCCAGCGATGGCCGCGCCTTTTTTTCGCCACTGAGTCGCCATGGAATTCATCCGTACCCGCATCGAAACCCAAATCATGAGCCTGAGCGGTCTGTCACTGGGCAAGCTCGATCTGGAAAATCCCAAAGGTGATCCCGGCCTGTTCGGCCCCGACTCGGTGAGTTGGCAAGTGCACGGCGATTTCAGCAGCATGCTCATTGGCGGCATCAGCGCCCTGATGCTGCAAGCCCTGCATCCACTGGCGCTGGCCGGGGTCTGGGATCATTCGAATTTTCGTGAGGACATGCTCGGCCGACTGCGCCGCACCGGGCAGTTCATCTCTGGCACCACGTTTGGTTCGCGAAAGGATGCCGACTGGCTGATCGAGAAAGTCCGCACCATCCACCTGCAAGTCACCGGTACGGCACCGGACGGACGCCCCTACGCCGCCAGTGATCCAGACTTGCTGACCTGGGTGCATGTGGCCGAGGTCAGCAACTTTCTCGCCGCGCATTTGCGTTACCGCAATCCGGCGCTGTCGCTGGCCGATCAGGATCGCTACTACGCAGAAATCGCCATCGTTGCCGAACGCCTGGGTGCCCGCGATGTACCCCGCTCGCGACAGGCCATTGCCGATTACCTTGCGCGCATTCGCCCTCAGTTGCTGTGCGACGAACGCAGCCGGGAAGTGTTGCGGTTGCTGCTGAGCGCGCCCTCCCCCAGCCGTTTGGCCAAGCCTTTTGGCGGTTTGATGATGCAGGCGGGTATCGATCTGCTACCGGACTGGGCCAGTGCCATGCTCGGCGTCAGCCAGAATCCACTGCAACGCAAACTGATCCGCGCCAGCGTCAACCGCAGTGCACCGATGCTGCGCTGGGCAGTGCGCAATGGCTCGGTGCAGCGGGCGAAGCGGCGGATGGGGCTGTTGACCTGACGATTGATCGTTCCAACGCTCCGCGTGGGAACGATCAGTGGCTCGGGATCAGGTGCAATGCTGTTAAACTCCCGCGCCAAATTCCCTCCTGCAAGGCGCCCAGCATGTCTTCCTTGAATCAGGCGCTGCGCGCCGCCCTCGAACATCGCCAGGACCTGCTTGCCGAACTGCATCAGCAAGGCACCGATTGCTATCGCCTGTTCCACGGCAGCCAGGAAGGCGCCGGTGGCCTGACCATCGACCGCTATGGTCCGCAACTGCTGGTGCAAAGCTTTCACCAGTCTCTGGAACGCGACGCCCTGCTGCAATTGCACGACGCCATAAATCAACACCTGGGCCTGGAAACCCTGTTGGTCTACAACGACCGCTCCCGTGGCAATTCGCGCATCGACCGCGAAGACACCGTCTACCAGGCCGATGAAGCCGCGCTTCAGGATCTGGTCGGCCACGAGTGGGGCCTGAACTACCGGGTTCGCGGGCGCCATGCCGGCCAGGACCCTTTGCTATTCCTCGACCTGCGCAACACCCGTGGCTGGGTCAAAGCACACAGCCAGAACAAAAGCGTGCTCAACCTGTTTGCCTACACCTGTGGCGTGGGGCTGAGTGCAGCGGCCGGTGGTGCCCGCGAGGTGTGCAACCTCGATTTCGCCGAGGGCAATCTGGCGGTCGGCTGTGAGAATGGGCTGCTCAATCCGCAATTGCCCGCCATGGAGTTCATCCAGTCCGATTACTTCCCGGCGATCCGCCAACTGGCAGGGCTGCCGATCAGTCAACGCCGTGGGCAGAAGTTGCCGAGTTATCAACGCCTGGAACAGCGTCAATACGACCTGGTGCTGCTCGACCCGCCCGCCTGGGCCAAGAGCGCCTTCGGCACCGTCGACCTGCTGCGCGACTACCAGAGCCTGCTCAAACCCGCACTGCTGACCACCGCCGACAATGGCGTGCTGATCTGCTGCAACAACCTGGCAAAGGTCACCATGGACGACTGGCGTGAACAGGTATTGCGTTGCGCCGAGAAAGCCGGGCGACCGGTGCGCGAATGGACAGTGATGACACCGGGCGCTGATTTCCCGTCGATGGATCAGCAACCACCGCTAAAAACATTGATCCTGCAGCTCTGAAACCCAGGCAGCATTTCAGACAAATCCTGCAAAGCGTGGTTACTTCGGAACTGCAATCGCATGCCATACTCCAAGGCACTCCGATTCAGACAGATGAAGCCGCACATGCCCAAAGGATTGATTCGCGCTATCGGCGCCTTGTTGACTGCTCTGGCTCTCTACAGCTTGCTGGGGTTTCTGATTTTACCGGGCATCGCCTTGCGGGTTGCCAACCAACAATTGGCCAACTACGCCACGGTGCCCGCCCACCTCCAGCGTATCGAACTCAACCCGTTCAGCCTTGAAGTGACCCTTTGGGGCCTGGTCATCGGCGAGCCGGGCAAGGAACAGATCGGCTTCGAACGCCTGTACGCCAACCTGCAAATCGACAGCCTCTGGACCAAGGCCGTGCATCTGTCCGATATCGAACTGGACAAACTCAAGACTGAAATCCTCTTCGGCAAGGACGGCAAGCTCAATCTGCTTGGGCTGTTCAAACTGCCAGCAAGCGAACCCACCCCCGCCGACCCGGATGCCAAGCCGTTTCCACTGCGCATCGAGCGGATCCAGCTGGCGGGCGGCGCCTTGCACTTTGAAGATGCCCGGCCCAGCGAACCCATCGAGTTTCTCTACGACAAACTCGACTTCGAGCTGAAAAACCTCAGCACCCTGCCCGAAGACAGCGCCGACATGACCTTGGTGGCCATCGGCCCCAACGGCGGACAGATCGACTGGACCGGCAACTTCAGCCTGATCCCGCTCGCCTCCGAAGGTAAGCTGAAAATCACCGATGGCAAGATGAAAGCCTTCTGGCCCTATGTCCGCGACGCAGTCCCCCTGGACCTCGAAAGCGGCATCATGAGCCTCAGCACCGACTACAAGCTCAATCTGTCCAAGGAAACCGAACTGCTGTTGAGCAATGTCGCTGTCAGCGTCGCGCCTTTCGCGATCAAGGCTCCGGACGGGCGGCCGCTGGCGAAGCTCGAACGATTGGACATCAGCGACACCACCGTGGACCTGGCCAAGCAACAAGTGGTGGTCGGCAAAGTCCGCAGCCACAAACTGGAAACCTGGGCCGCCCTCGAAGTCGACGGGCAACTTGACTGGCAAAAACTGTTCGCCAGCCAGCCATCCAAACCCGCTGCCAAAGCCAAGGCCGAACCGGCCACTACACCCGCGGCTGCCGACTCACCGAAACCGGAACCTGCGCCACCGAGCAAACCGTGGCAAGTGCTGCTCAAAGACGTGCAACTGCGCGATTACCAGGTGCACCTGGCCGACCGCAAGGCGCAACCCGCCGTCGCGCTGGAAGTGGGCCCGTTGAACCTGGACCTGCAGAACTTCGACAGCCTCAATGGCTCGCCTTTCAATCTCAAGCTCGACACCGGCCTGGGCAAGCAGGGCAAGGTGTTGGCAGACGGCGTGGTCAATCTCGCCCCGATCAGCGCCAAACTGAAGGTGCAGACCAAAGACATCGACCTGCGTGTCGCCCAGTCATACATCACCCCGTTCATTCGCCTGGAACTGCGCAGCGGCATGCTCGGCAGTGATCTGGCAGTCGATCTGAAAAGCACCGAGCCTCTGGCGTTCAGCGTCACCGGTCGCGCTCAGGTCGATCAGTTGCACACCCTCGACACCCTGAAAACCCGGGACTTTCTCAAGTGGCAGCAGGTGGTGGTCGAAGGCCTGAACTATCAACACGGTGACAGCCTGTCGATCGACAAGGTCAACCTGTTCCAGCCCTATGTGCGCTTCATGATCAATGAAGATCGCACCACCAACATTGATGACTTGTTGATCCCGCAACCGCCCGACACCGGCGCGAAAACCACCGCGGCCAAACCGGCCGGCAACGGCAAACCACTGGGCATCCACATCGGCGGCATTGCCATCAATGACGGTTCGGCCAACTTCGCCGACTTCAGCCTGACCCCGAACTTCGCCACCGCTGTGCAACAGCTCAACGGGCAGATCGGCACCATCGACAGCCGCCAGCCAAAACCGGCCAGCGTTGATGTGAAAGGCAAGGTAGATCGTTATGCACCCGTGACGATCAAGGGCGCAGTCAATCCATTCGACCCGATGGCCAGCCTCGACATCGCCACCAGTTTCAAACGCGTTGAGCTGACCACGCTCACCCCTTACTCCGGCAAATTTGCCGGGTATCGCATCCGCAAGGGCCGGCTCAATCTCGACGTGCATTACCTGATTACCAAAGGTCAGCTCAAGGCCGAAAACAAAGTGGTGGTCGAGCAATTGCAGCTAGGGGAAAAAGTCGACAGCCCGGATGCCGTGAGCCTGCCACTGAAGCTGGCGATCGCTTTGCTCAAGGATGTCGACGGCAAGATTTCCATCGAATTGCCCGTCACCGGTGACCTCAATAATCCGCAGTTCAGTGTCATGCCGATTATCTGGCAAACCCTGCGCAACCTGATCGTCAAGGCAGCCGCTGCGCCGTTCAAAATGATTGGCGGGCTGGTCAGTGGCGGCGGTTCCGAAGACTTGGGCAGCGTGTCATTCGCGCCGGGTTCAAGCGACCTGGGCAAGGATGCCGAAGCGGCATTGGTCAAACTGTCCAACGCCCTGAAGGAACGCCCGGCCCTGCGCCTGGAAATCGAAGGCACGGCGGCGGCGAGCAGCGATGGCCCGCTGATCGCCGAGCAACGCCTGGAGCGGGAATACCAGTACAACTACTACAAAATGCTCCAGCGTCGTGGCGACAAGGTGCCAGCACAGGCCTCATTGCTGGATGTTCCGGACAACGAGAAAGGCCCGCTGCTGGAAGGCATCTACCGCACCCGCCTGAAGACCCAGCCACCCGCCGAATGGAAGGACCTGGGCAAGGAAGATCGCACCGCGAAAATGCGTGCGGACGTGATCAAGTTCTGGAGTACCAGCGATGTGCTGTTGCGTCAGTTGGGTCAGGACCGCGCCAGCAGCATCAAGGATTATCTGGTCGACAAGGGCCAGTTGGCCGATGACCGCGTGTACTTCATCGACGCCAGCCTTGGCGAAGCAGAAAGTGATGGCCGGGTGGTGACGCCGATGCATCTGGACGCCGAGTGAAGGTCAGGCGATTGCTCTCAGGCCTGGTGCTGGTGATGGGCGCCAGCCAAGTCTCCGCGGCCGACACCTTGCGCTGTGGCAGTCAATTGATCAGCGTCGGCGACAGGTCCAGCGAAGTGCTGCAAAAGTGTGGAGAACCTGTCAGCCGCGATTTGCTCGGGTACAAACGCAGTGCCAATCGACGTGAAGAGTTCCAGGTGGAGGAATGGACCTACGGGCCCAACGGCGGGATGTACCAGTTCCTGCGTTTTGAAGGCAATCGCCTGACCCAAATCACCAGCAAACGCGGCAATTAAATCCCCACCCCTTCAAGTCTAAACATACAAGCGAGCTTGCTCGCGATGGCGGTCTAACAGTCAACCTGGATGTTGAATGTTATGCCCTCATCGCGAGCAAGCTCGCTCCCACAGTTGTTTTGTGTTGCCCATATAGAACAGGCCCCCGACACGAATGTCGGAGGCCTGTAATGGCCACATCCTTATGGCCGTTCGCATGAACTCCCAAGAAGCGGCAGGCGTATTGCTCAGCCCGTCTGCCACACCTTCTCCCGGTCCAGGCGAGAAGTCTTGCCTTACTCGGCTTTCAGGCCGTCAGCGGAGACCGCTTTGACGCCTTTGATTTTCTTGGTGATCGCCACGGCGGTGGCTTTCTGGGAATCAGTCACGGCAACCGTGGACGACAGGGACACAACACCTTTGTTGGTTTCGACTTTGATGTCGGTGCCAGGAATACCTTTTTCAGTCAGCAGGTCGCTTTTAACTTTGGTGGTGATCCAGGTATCGGAAGTAGCTTCCTCGACCTTGGCAGCCTCACCAGAAGCCAATGTCAAAGGGGCTTGAGTGGTGGTGGTCTGCGCGAATGCTGCGTTGGCCAGGGTCAGGGTCAGCGCGGTAGCAGTAGCGGCAGCGATAGCGAACTTCTTCATACGAGTAACTCCTGTTTTTCTAGAAAGTCTGCTGGTTGTCTTCTCAGCAGGGTTACTGGGGATATTGCGAACGCTGTGCCAACTTTGAAACAACTAACAAATTCTTATAAATCAATAACTTATAAATTCGACCCATTTTCGAAATCATGCAAAATGCATGACCTGGTAAATCTCTGCATGCAACATGCGGGTTTTCACAAAGTTCCTAACACGCTGAATTTTTTGGCTTTTTTTCTGTGTCTGCGAGACATTCGCAAGCAAAAAAAGCCCCGTGTCCTTAGAAGCGGGGCTGTGCCGGATCTCAGCGTTTACGTAGCGGAACCCGTGCAGCCTTTAGGCACGTAGTCTTGTTGAGCAGTGCTGGTACACGCCCAGCCATTAGTGGCATCACGGGTCAATGTGATGGTCTTGCTCAACACAGGCCCCGGTGCATTCAAGATCGTGCACGTGATGGTGCCGGCACCCGTGGCAACCGTACCTGTCACTGCGACCGTGCAATTGCTGGTGGTGGCATTGCCCGCCGGCGCCACGTTGGCCACCGTTGGCGCAGTCCCCTGGTTGATCACATCTTCATACGGAACCTTCATGGCGGAAATCTCGGCCAAGCCTGCCGTCACTTTCGCCCGAGCCTGATATTTGGAATACATCGGCAACGCAAACGTCGCCAGAATCCCGATGATCGCCACCACGATCAGCAGTTCGATCAGGGTAAAACCTTTCTGAGTCTTCATAGACACGCTCCATGCATGAGTTGAAATCTCATGATCTGCAAGAGCATCAGCACAGCCCATGCCAAGCGCCAGAGCCCCTGCTGGCGGGGCGCGAAGTCGAGCCGAAGGGCTTTCGAGCCCCCTGCAACCGCACTATCTGACACTTTTTGTCACCTCAACGCCGCTGGTTTGGTTCAGCGCCTTGACTAGGCTATAAGTCTTGAACTGTCTGTGTCCGGTATCCCCATGAACGACATCGCCCTAAGCGGTCTGGCCAAGCAATTGGTCCTGGCCGAGCTGCTCACTGACAAAAGCGCGCAACAGGCGTATCAGCAAGCCCAACGCAACAAGATTTCCCTGGTCAGTTACCTGGTACAGAACAATCTGGCGAAGAGTCGACAGATCGCCGAGATTGCCTCGGAGCATTTCGGCATGGCGCTGCTGGACCTCTATTGCCTGGACAAGGAAACCCAGCCCAAAGGACTGGTCAGCGAAAAGCTGATCCGCCAGCACCATGCGCTGCCTCTCTGGCGACGCGGCAACAAGTTGTTCGTGGGGATTTCCGACCCGACCAATCATCAGGCGATCAATGACATCCAGTTCAGCACCGGGCTGAACACCGAAGCCATCCTGGTGGAGGACGACAAGCTCAGCGATGCCATCGAGAAATTCTTCGACAGCCATGCCAGCGGCCTGGAAGACATGGCAGATGTCGATCTCGACGGGCTGGACATCGAGTCGGTCGATGACAACAAAAAGGACGCTATCGCCGGGCAGGATGCCGACGATGCGCCCGTCGTGCGTTTCGTCCACAAAATGCTGCTCGACGCGATCAAGAGCGGCTCGTCCGACCTGCACTTCGAGCCCTATGAAAAAACATACCGGGTGCGGATGCGCACCGACGGCATGTTGCGCGAAGTGGCCAAGCCGCCCACTCAATTGGCCAACCGCATTGCGGCGCGGCTCAAAGTCATGGCCAGCCTCGACATTTCCGAGCGCCGCAAACCTCAGGACGGGCGGATAAAAATGCGCCTGTCCAAGAGCAAGTCGATTGATTTCCGGGTCAATACCCTGCCGACGCTATGGGGCGAGAAAGTGGTGATCCGGATCCTCGACCCGTCCAGCGCGCAAATGGGCATTGATGCCCTCGGCTACGAGTCCGACCAGAAAGACTTGTACATGGCCGCCCTGAAGCAGCCACAGGGCATGATTCTGGTCACCGGGCCCACCGGCTCGGGCAAGACCGTGTCGCTCTACACCGGCTTGAATATCCTCAACACCGTGGACATCAATATTTCCACCGCCGAAGACCCGGTGGAGATCAACATGGAAGGCATCAACCAGGTCAACGTCAATCCCAAGCAGGGGCTGGATTTCGCCCAGGCGCTGCGTTCGTTCCTGCGCCAGGACCCGGACGTGATCATGGTGGGCGAAATCCGCGATCTGGAAACCGCCGAAATCGCCATCAAAGCCGCGCAGACCGGGCATCTGGTGCTGTCCACCCTGCACACCAACAGCGCCGCCGAAACCTTGACCCGTCTGCATAACATGGGCATTCAGGGCTTCAACATCGCCACCTCGGTCACCCTGATCATCGCCCAGCGTCTGGCGCGCAAATTGTGCAACCACTGCAAGCAATCCATCGACGTCCCTCGTGAAACGCTGCTCAAGGAAGGTTTCCCCGAGGAACGCATCGGCTCATTCGCGATCTATGAGCCGGTCGGTTGCGATCAGTGCAACAACGGCTACAAAGGGCGCGTCGGGATTTATGAAGTGGTGAAGAACACCAAGGACCTGCAACGGCTGATCATGGCCGAGGGCAACTCACTGCAAATCGACAGCCAGATGCGCAAGGACGGTTTCAACGACTTGCGCACCTCGGGCCTGCTCAAGGCCATGCAAGGCCTCACTAGCCTTGAAGAAATCAACCGGGTCACCAAGGACTGAACATGGCGGTCAAAGCAGCAAAAATCAGCGTCTATGCCTGGGAAGGCACAGACCGCAAAGGCACCCGAATGACAGGCGAGTTGAGCGGCCAGAACCCGGCGTTGATCAAGGCCCAACTGCGCAAGCAAGGCATCAATCCCGGCAAGGTACGCAAGAAATCCGCCTCGATTTTCAGCGTCGGCAAACGCATCAAGACCCAGGATATTGCCCTGTTCACCCGGCAGATGGCGACCATGATGAAAGCGGGCGTGCCGCTGCTGCAGTCATTCGACATTATCGGCGAAGGCTTCGATAACCCGGCCATGCGCAAACTGGTGGACGAGGTGAAACAGGAAGTCGCGGCCGGTAACAGCTTCGCCGCGTCCCTGCGCAAGAAGCCGCAGTATTTCGATGAGCTCTACTGCAACCTGGTGGACGCCGGCGAGCAGGCTGGCGCTCTCGATACCCTGTTGGAACGGGTGGCCACCTACAAGGAAAAGAGCGAAAGCCTCAAGGCCAAGATCAAGAAAGCCATGACCTACCCGCTCGCGGTGGTGTTTGTCGCGATCATTGTCACGGGGATTCTGCTGGTCAAGGTGGTGCCCCAGTTCGAGTCGGTGTTCAAAGGGTTTGGCGCTGAACTGCCGGCGTTCACCGTGATGGTCATCGGCCTTTCGGCGTTCATGCAGCAGTGGTGGTGGGCGCTGCTCGGCGGGTTGATCGCGGGCATTTTCGGTGTGCGCCACGCTTTCAGGAAGTCCCCCGGGTTTCGCGACTGGACGGACACCTGGCTGTTGAAGCTGCCGCTGATTGGCACGCTGATGTACAAATCTGCCGTGGCCCGTTACGCCCGTACGCTGTCGACCACCTTTGCCGCAGGTGTCCCGCTGGTCGAAGCGCTGGAGTCCGTGGCCGGCGCCACTGGCAACATTGTGTTCAAGCGTGCGGTGCTGCGGATCAGGCAGGACGTGTCGACCGGCATGCAGTTGAACTTCTCCATGCGCACCTCGGGCATCTTCCCCAACATGGCGATTCAGATGACAGCGATTGGCGAAGAGTCCGGCGCACTGGATGACATGCTCGACAAAGTCGCGAGTTTCTATGAGGACGAAGTGGACAACATGGTCGATAACCTCACCAGCCTGATGGAGCCGTTCATCATGGTCGTGCTCGGTGTTATCGTCGGAGGCCTGGTGGTTGCAATGTACCTGCCCATCTTCCAACTCGGCTCAGCGATCTGACATGCCCTTGAATGAAATCCTGACTGTTTATCCGCTGGCGTTCGTGGCCATCGCACTGGTTGTAGGTCTGCTGGTGGGCAGTTTCCTCAATGTGGTGGTCTGGCGCCTGCCGAAAATGCTCAACCGCGAATGGCGGTTGCAGGCCCATGACGTGCTCGGTGTCCCCGCCGAAGCACCAGGCCCGCCCTACAATTTGATGCTGCCCCATTCCCATTGCCCGCATTGCGACCATCGAATTCGCCCATGGGAAAACGTTCCGGTGCTCAGTTACCTGTTTTTAAGGGGGAGGTGTTCAAACTGCAGCGCACCGATCAGCAAGCGCTACCCGCTGACTGAACTGGCCTGCGGCCTGCTCTCGGCGTTTATCGCCTGGCATTTCGGTTTCGGTTGGCAGGCCGGCACGGTACTGGTCCTGAGTTGGGGATTGCTGGCGATGAGCCTGATCGACGCCGAGCACCAATTGCTGCCGGACGTGTTGGTGCTGCCGCTGTTGTGGCTCGGGTTGATCGTCAACAGCTTCGGGGTTTTCGTGTCATTGCATGAAGCCCTGTGGGGAGCAGTGGCCGGGTACATGGTGTTGTGGACGGTGTACTGGCTGTTCAAGCTGCTCACCGGCAAAGACGGGATTGGCCACGGTGATTTCAAGTTGCTGGCCATGCTGGGGGCCTGGGGCGGCTGGCAGATTTTGCCTCTGACGATTCTGCTGTCATCGCTCGCGGGGGTATTCGTCGGCGTGATTTTGCTGCGCTTGCGCAATGCGAATACATCGACGCCGATCCCCTTCGGCCCCTATCTGGCGATTGCCGGCTGGATTGCCTTGCTCTGGGGTGGTCAAATAACCGACTTCTATTGGCAGTTTGTCGGTTTGAAATGAATACCCCTGTGGAAAAACCCTGGATTCTTGGCCTGACCGGCGGCATCGGCAGCGGCAAAAGCGCCGCTGCCCAGCACTTCATCGACCTGGGCATCCATGTCGTGGACGCCGATCACGCGGCGCG
Organism: Pseudomonas sp. P1_F1_2; assembly: GCF_056405815.1. Lineage (NCBI taxonomy): Bacteria > Pseudomonadati > Pseudomonadota > Gammaproteobacteria > Pseudomonadales > Pseudomonadaceae > Pseudomonas > Pseudomonas sp. P1_F1_2. Next base: position 45,610 of record NZ_JBFUBK010000002.1, read on the forward strand.
CTGGGTGGTGGAACCGGGTCGCCCGGCGCTGGCCGCCATCGCCGAACACTTCGGCCCCGGTGTGCTGCAAGCCGACGGGCAACTGGATCGCGCGGCTCTGCGCAGCTTGATTTTTGAAGTGCCGGAGGAACGCCGGTGGCTCGAAGGCTTGTTGCATCCGTTGATCGGTGAAGAAATTGCTCACAATCTAGCCAAGGCACAATCGCCTTACGCGATTCTGGTTTCACCGCTGCTGATCGAATCCGGGCAGTACGCCATGACCCAACGTGTCCTGGTGATCGATGCCCCTGAAAAACTACAGATCGAACGCACCTTGCAGCGTGACCAGACCAGCGAGCAACAGGTCCAGGCGATCCTCAAGGCCCAGTCCAGCCGCCAGGACCGCGTGAGCCATGCCGACGACGTCGTGGTCAACGACCGTGACCTCGCCTGGCTGCACAGCGAGGTCGAACGCCTGCATCACTTTTACCTTACTTTGCGTGGAGGCCAGTCATGAGCCAGACCCCAACCGTCCAATGCCCAACCTGTGGCGCTCCTGTTGAATGGAGTGCCGAGAGCACCTTCCGGCCGTTCTGCTCGGATCGCTGCAAACTGATCGACCTCGGGGCGTGGGCATCGGAAGAACACAAGATTCCCGTCAGCCCGGACGCCGAAGACGAAATGTTCAGCGAAGATTTCGAACCGCGCCACTGATGTTCAAGGCCGCGTAAAACCGTAGTCCTGGCCGTCATCGAGGTTTTCCGCGAGAAAACGCAACTCGTCGGCCAGGTCTTCGGCACTGCGCACCGCTTTACTCTGCTGCACCACGGCACTGAGCAGGGCGCGCAAGCTCAAGCCCGGATCAAATCCCACCTCCTGCGCCCCATCCAGACTCTGACGCAACTCCTGCCGTGCCCATTCGTAAACACTCATGCCCATGCTCCTGAAGGTTTTGCCGAGCATGAGTTCACCCGCGTCAGAAAGATTTGATGCGGATCAAGACTTCGGATCGTCGTCATTCCAGGGTGCTGAAAGATAGCGTGTGCGGTTGAACGTCTCCAGCCACTCGGGGCAAAACACCACCAGTGCGCTGACCAGCATGCCGTTGATGAACGCTTCCGGAAAAATCAGCAGCCACAGATAGCCGACAAAATCTTCCAGCCAATACGGCATGGCAAAGCGTTCGTCGTACCACAACACAAACAGCGCCAGCAGCAGGCACAACAACGCCGACAGCGCGGCGGCAAAAAAACCGGAACAGAAGATATACACAAAGGGATTACGCGGTTGTGCGCGCTCCACCAGGATGGCGATGCACTCGGTAACCCACACGGGCAGCAAAATCAGCAACGCCCCGTTTACGCCGATAGCGACCAGGTCCTGACGTCCGAGCAGCACCAGTCCGAACTGCGCAATCAAGCCGCCGACGATTGCCAACGGCCAATCCAGCAACAAGGTCACGGCCGTCATGCCGATGAAGTGATAAGACACGCCGGTGTCGAAATCCCGTCGCACCAGCCACAGCATAAACAGCGCGAACACGGTGCCAAACAGCAAATGCTGGCGGCGGCTGTCGGTGAACAGCTCAACCCAAGGCGCACGCCAGATGGCCCAGAGCACGATGGGCACAAAGATCAGCCAGCCGACTGTCAGCGTTTCGGGTGACAGCAGCTCGGCGCCGATCATGGCCGGGCCTTCTCTAGCGCCTCATGCAGTTGCGCGGCCGTGGCATATTCGTGTTGTGCCAACAATTGGCCGTCCTTGAGTTGCAACCACAGTACTTTGTCCTCAGCCCCAGGGTAGCGCGGCGCCACACGCCCCTCACGGTCCAGCATTACCCGGTAGGAGTAATCACGCATGGCCGGAATGGCAACCATCTTCACGATCAACCGTGGCATGCGCTGAATGTCCGCTAAAAATACGACGTGCCGCGCCTCCAGATAGCCTTTTGGCTGGCCTTGCAGCGCAGCCTCTACCAGTTTGGCGGCATCCATACTTCGCGCCACCAGCAGCGTCTGAGTCTTGGTCTGATTATCCAGTGTAAACGCCTGGTCGTACTGATCGAGCAAGGTCCAGGGCGCCAGCCGCTCGCCCACTTCCAGCGCCTGGGCCCACAAGGGCAGAAATCCGAGCAGCAACACCGGCCAATATTTCACATTCATCCCCTTGTCCTATCGCTTCTGCATGATGGCCATCAGTCTACACCGCCCTTTCAGACTGCCCAGTGACGTCCATTGCCGGTAAACGCTTTCTGCTTGTCGCATTTGAACGCTAAGCTTGGGCCTATGGATGACTCAGATTATTTACGCCTGCTGACCATCGCGGCCGAGCAAGCCAACGCGTTCCTCTCCAATGCCCGCAAATGGGAGCGGGAGCGTTGGGTATGCCAGCGCCTGCTGCAAGGCTTGAACATTCCCTACCGCGCCGACGAATTCGCCCCGGCCGGCGAGCCGCCGGACGTGCTGTTTCGCGAGGCGAATTTCGAAGTGTTCTTCGTGCTCGATGAGGGCCGGCGCCTGAACGACGAATGGCGCGACGAGTTGCAACGTCGCCGCAGCGCGTTTTCGTTGAGTCAGTTAGTACGACGTGAAGCCAAACCCAAACGCATCCCCGCCAATGAATTTTTGCTGAGACTGGCGCCGACCTTGCGCAAAAAAGCGCACAACTACAAAGAACGTGGCATGGACCTGGGGGAGCTCGACATCATCGCCTTCGCCAGCCTCAAGCGCGAAGTGCTGGACCTCAATAGCCACTTTCCACCCCCGACCGAATATTTGCGCCAAGGCTGGCGCTCGTTATCGCTGGTCGGCCCGACATTCGCCCGGGTGCTGTTCGCGCACCCCGAAGCCCCGGATTTCCTGCGCAGCAACCTGGGTCGCAGCATCGTCTTCGATGTCGGCATCAGCCTGTGAGTCCACTGCAGGAATTGATCGCGCAGGTCCCGCAAACCGGCCGCGTACGCTGGATCGGCGTGCGCCCGCAATCACGCTCGCCGATGATCGCACTCGATGCTGTGGAGGCGCGGTTTGAAGCCGGTTTGACCGGCGATCACGCCCGGCCCGGAGCGCGCAATGCGCGGCAGGTGACGTTGATTCAATGGGAACACCTGGCCGCCATCAGTTCGCTGATGGGCCGGCCCGACGATCAACCGGTATTGCCGCAGGACCTACGGCGCAACCTGGTGGTCAGCGGCATCAACCTGTTCAGCCTCAAGGGCCGACGCTTCAAAATCGGCCAAGCCGTTTTTGAAACCACTGGTTGGTGCCAGCCCTGCGCGCGGCTTGAACACAACCTCGGCCCCGGGACCTTTCAGGCCGTGCGCGGCCATGGCGGAATCACCGTCCGAGTGTTACAAAGTGGCATCATTCGACTGGACGACACGGTGAGCGTCGAGCCCATCCCGGACAGCGGCTATGCTCCGTTCAACGTTCGTTAACTCAGCCTGTAGCTTCTACACATTCAGCAACGTCTACTGACGAGGCCTATATGACCAGCCGCTTGAACCCAGACGACCAGAAGCATGTCGAAGAGTACCTGCACCTGTCCCAGCACCGAGTCGAGCGCCGGCCTTTCCGGCCGTGGATGCTCCTGGTGGTGGTGTTGGCAGTGACCATTGGTCTGGGCCTTTTGAGCCGACTTATCAGTTACCTGACGCTATGAGCCGCATCGCGCTCGCTCGGGTAATTGCACCGATTTCTTTTAGCCTTGCGAGTTATCCCCATGTCCCATCGTATTGTTATTGTCGGCGGCGGCGCCGGCGGTCTGGAGTTGGCTACCCGTCTGGGTAAGACTCTGGGCAAGCGTGGCACGGCCAGTGTGATGCTGGTCGACGCGAACCTGACCCACATCTGGAAGCCGTTACTGCATGAAGTGGCGGCCGGGTCGCTGAACTCATCCGAAGACGAACTCAATTATGTTGCCCAGGCAAAATGGAACCACTTCGAGTTCCAGCTGGGGCGCATGAGCGGGCTTGACCGCACGCAGAAAAAAATCCAGCTGGCCGCCACCTATGACGAGGCCGGCCTGGAATTGGTCCCTGCCCGCGAAGTGCCCTACGACTCGCTGGTGATCTCCGTCGGCAGCACCACCAACGATTTCGGCACTCAGGGCGCGGCGCAGCACTGCCTGTTCCTCGATACCCGAAAACAGGCCGAACGTTTCCACCAGCAACTGCTTAACCACTATCTGCGTGCCCATGCCGGGCAAACCGACAAGGTCGAACAGATCAGCGTGGCCATCGTCGGCGCCGGTGCCACGGGCGTGGAACTGGCCGCCGAGCTGCACAACGCCGCTCACGAGCTGGCCGCTTATGGCCTGGACCGGATCAAACCGGAAAACATGCACATCACCCTGATCGAAGCCGGCCCACGGGTGTTGCCCGCCCTGCCGGAACGTATCGGTGGGCCTGTGCATAAAACCCTGGAGAAACTCGGGGTCAATGTGATGACCAATGCGGCGGTCAGTGAAGTGACGGCCGACAGCCTGATCACCGCCGATGGCAAAGTGATCAACGCCAGCCTGAAAGTCTGGGCGGCGGGCATTCGCGCACCGGGTTTCCTCAAGGACATCGACGGCCTGGAAACCAACCGCATCAATCAACTGCAGGTACTGCCGACCCTGCAAACCACGCGCGACGAGAACATCTTCGCCTTCGGTGACTGCGCGGCCTGCCCGCAACCGGGCACTGACCGTAATGTGCCGCCGCGAGCACAGGCAGCGCACCAGCAAGCTTCGTTGCTGGCCAAATCGCTGAAGCTGCGTATCGAAGGCAAGGCATTGCCGACGTACAAGTACACCGATTACGGCTCATTGATCTCGCTGTCGCGTTTTTCGGCTGTGGGTAACTTGATGGGTAACCTGACCGGCAGCGTGATGCTGGAAGGCTGGCTGGCGCGGATGTTTTACGTGTCGCTGTACCGCATGCACCAGATGGCGCTGTATGGCGCGTTCCGCACAGCGATGCTGATGCTGGGCAGCAAGATTGGTCGCGGGACTGAGCCTCGGCTCAAGCTGCACTAAAGTTTCCGGCGTCAGCCAGGGCCTCATCGCGGGCAAGCCACGCTCCCACATTGGATCTGTGCACGACGCAGATCCAATGTAGGAGCGCGGCTTACCCGCGATGCAGGCGCCTCGGTCTAACCGGCGAACACTTCTGTGTCTCACTGTATCTGCCCCCGCGATTTGCCCCTTCGCTTACAAACTCCCCCCTTGCGCGACACAGTAGCGATACACCCATCCCGCTAAATGGCCACACCCGAGCAAGGCACCCCGCCTGCACTGGTTATCGCCGCACTCACGTGGCGTCCTTTATCGAACGGTTGTGTCGCGCAACCCAGGAGATTTGAAATGTCCCGTACCACCAAAAACACTATCGGTTTGCTTGGCGCTGTTTTGGCCGGTGGCATGATGTTGACCGGCACCGTATTCGCTTCGCAGCCGCTGACTCAAGGCTATCTGCTGGCTTCGGCCGAACAGGTGGTGAAAACCCCTGAGGGCAAATGTGGTGAAGGCAAGTGTGGCGATGCGTCGATGGCCAAGACCGACACCGATGGCGACGGCAAGGTATCCCGCGCGGAATTCCAGAAAGTTGCGCCGAAGTCCAACTTCGACAAGATCGACACCAACCACGATGGCTTCATCGACGAGAAAGAGGCTTACGACAACGTGAAAGCCAACTTCGAAGCGAACGGCAAGAAAATGCCAAAAGGCTTGTTCGAGCACCTGAAAGACCAAGACGGCGCCTAAGCCTTCGAGTACCCAGCCCCGCTCTCCAACGAGAAGCGGGGCTTTTTTGTCTGGCGGATTTACACCTGGAAGCGCTGTACCAAGCCCTGCAGAGCGTTGGCCAATTTTGACAACTCATGACTGGAGGCGCTGGTCTGATCGGCGCCGGTGGCGGAACGCACCGACAGATCACGAATGTTCACCAGGTTGCGGTCCACTTCGCGGGCCACTTGCGCTTGTTCTTCGGCGGCGCTGGCGATCACCAGATTACGTTCGTGAATTTCATGGACCGAGGCAGTGATGGTCTGCAGCGCGTCACCTGCCCGCTCCGCCAGGACCCGCGTGCTGGCAGCACGGGAAGCACTGGCGTTCATCGAGTCCAGCGCCAGGCTCGAACCATTGCGCATGCCTTGGACCATTTGCTCGATTTCCTGGGTCGATTGCTGCGTGCGATGCGCCAGCGCACGCACTTCATCGGCCACGACCGCAAAACCGCGTCCGCTTTCACCCGCGCGCGCCGCCTCAATCGCCGCGTTGAGCGCCAACAGGTTGGTTTGCTCGGCGATAGCCCGAATCACATCCAGCACTTTGCCGATGTCCTGAGACTGGTTGGCCAAGGACTGCACCAACTCACCGGTATGCTGCACGTCATTGGCCAAGGCGCTGATGGCACTCGCGGTTTCGCTGACCCGCTCCTGCCCCAGATGCGCCGATTCGCTGGACTGACGGGTGGCATCGGAGGTCGACACCGCGTTGCGCGCGACTTCCTCCACGGCGATGGTCATTTGATTGACCGCTGTGGCGGCCTGCTCAATCTCGTTGTTCTGTTGTTGCAGACCTTGAGTGCTATCAAGCGTGACGGCGTTCAACTCATCCGCCGCGGTGGCCAGTTGCGTGGCCGAACCGCTGATGGCTTGCAGGGTTTCGCGCAAATTGCGCTGCATCGACGCCAGGGCTTTGAGCAAGCGGCTGACTTCGTCATTGCCATGGGTTTCGATAGGCCGGGTCAGATCGCCTCGTGCCACACTTTCCGCTGCGGTCAGGGCTTCGTTCAATGGACGGACGATGCTGCGGGTCAGCAACATGGCCAGGCCGACGGTGGCCAGCGCCGCCAATGCGATGAACAGGCTGACGATCGTTCGCGACGTGTCGTAATGCGCTGCGGACTTCTCACTCTCAGTTGCAACTTGTTTGGCGAACAGGTCGGCCAAGTCATTAAGCTGCTTGCCGGAGCCGTCGACCACGGTTTTCATGTCGATCAACAACAGTTTGGTCAGTTCGTCATGGCGACCTTGCTCGGCAAGGGTGAAAGACTGGGCAATGCCTGTGCGATAGGCCGCGAAAGTGGTTTTGAACTGGTCATACAAGGCCTGGCCTTCGGGGGTGTCGACCAACTTGTCGTAAGTCGCGATTTTCTCGCTCAGTTCTTTGTCTCGGGTGTCCATTTGTCCGCGGTAGACCGGAATGTTTTTCGGGTCTTGGTCCAGGGCCATGCGCAACGAAATGGTACGAATGCGCAGCATCAACTCGCGGATCTCGTCCCCACCACGAATACTCGGCAGCCATTGCTTCTCCACTGCCACCTCACTGTCGCGAATGCTCGACATCTGCCCCAGCGCAAATACGCCGAGCAAAGCGACCAACACAGCGATCAGGGCAAACCCCAGCGCTGCTCGAGGAGCAATATTCAACTGACGAAGCAACATAACGAACGCCCTTTTTCTTGTAATGACTTGGATAAGGGGCAGTTACGGCAGGACCCCGTCGCTTGGCTATCGGCAAGTTGTACGATGACTTGAAGGGAATTGCATTTTCGGCAGACAAAAAAACGGCAGACAAAAAAAATCCCCGTATCTTTCGATACGAGGATTTTTAATATGGTCGGGGTAAGGGGATTCGAACTCCTGACATCCTGCTCCCAAAGCAGGCGCGCTACCGGACTGCGCTATACCCCGGTAAAAAAAAGGCGACCTTTGCAAGTCGCCTTCTTCGATCAGCGCTTTTGGCCTCTGATCTTAAGATTCGATTCCAGCGTTAACTGGTTTCAAAAATGGTGGGTCGTGTGGGATTCGAACCTACGACCAATTGGTTAAAAGCCAACTGCTCTACCAACTGAGCTAACGACCCAAAAATGGTCGGGGTAAGGGGATTCGAACTCCTGACATCCTGCTCCCAAAGCAGGCGCGCTACCGGACTGCGCTATACCCCGGTTTGAAATTGGCTCCGTGACCAGGACTCGAACCTGGGACCCAATGATTAACAGTCATTTGCTCTACCGACTGAGCTATCACGGAACTACATATTTCAATTTACAACGGTGAAGCTTTTTGCGTTCTCTTCGACCCGTTCGCATCGCTGCGTTCGTGTGTCTGAGGCGCGCTATTCTACAATCTTAAGCACCTCTGTCAACCCCCTAAATTGCTTTCAAGTTAATGATTTGCAACTTATTTCAGATTTCCGCTTGGGGAGCAGAAACCCTTCCGGGTGACTTACTGCGGGGCGCACTTTACAAGCCTTTTCCTTAGAGTTCAACAGCCTGGCGAAAAAAAGGCCTCGCAATGCGAGGCCTCGTCAGTTTTGTTGCCAGGATGGATCAGACGAATACGATTTCGTCGTTTTCCACCACACCCTTGGCGGTATCGCCGGGCATGAAGCGACCCGACAGAATCAACTGAGCCAGCGGGTTCTCGATCCAGCGCTGAATCGCTCGTTTGAGCGGACGTGCGCCGTACACAGGGTCGTAACCCACCGCGATCAGCTTATCCATGGCCTCAGGGCTCAGTTCAAGCTTGAGCTCGCGCTCGGTCAGGCGACTGCGCAGGCGACCCAACTGGATCTCGGTAATGCCCGCGATCTGATCCCGCGCCAGTGGCTCGAAGATCACCACTTCGTCGACCCGGTTAATGAACTCCGGCCGGAAGTGGCTGGAAATCGCATCCATCACCGCCGCACGCTGCGCCTCACGATCACCGACCAGTTCCTGGATCTGCACCGAGCCCAGGTTGGAGGTCATGACGATCACGGTATTCTTGAAGTCCACCGTGCGGCCATGGCTGTCGGTCAAGCGACCATCTTCCAGCACTTGCAGCAAGATGTTGAACACATCCGGGTGGGCCTTCTCGACCTCATCCAGGAGGATCACCGAGTAAGGCTTGCGACGCACCGCCTCGGTCAGGTAACCGCCCTCCTCGTAGCCTACGTATCCTGGTGGCGCACCGATCAGTCGGGCCACGGAATGTTTCTCCATGAACTCGGACATGTCGATTCGCACCATGGCCTCTTCCGTATCAAAGAGGAACTCGGCCAACGCCTTGCACAGCTCGGTTTTACCGACACCGGTCGGGCCGAGGAACATGAACGAACCGCTCGGGCGATTCGGGTCGGACAACCCGGCCCGGGAACGCCGCACGGCGTTGGAGACCGCGACCACGGCTTCGTCCTGACCGATCACACGCTGGTGCAACAGGCTTTCCATCTTCATCAGCTTGTCGCGCTCGCCTTCGAGCATTTTCGACACCGGAATGCCGGTCCACTTCGACACGACTTCAGCGATCTCTTCTTCGGTCACCTTGCTGCGCAGCAACTGGTTCTCGCTTTTACCGTGCTGATCGACCATTTGCAGGCTGCGCTCCAGGTCCGGGATCACCCCGTACTGCAGCTCGGCCATGCGGTTCAGGTCACCTTTACGGCGCGCGGCTTCCAGTTCCTGACGGGACTGTTCGATTTTCTGCTGGATCTGCGCAGAGCCCTGGACTTCGGCTTTTTCCGAGTTCCAGATTTCTTCGAGGTCCGAGTATTCACGCTCATGACGCGCGATTTCTTCCTGGAGTTTTTCCAGGCGTTTCATCGCCGCTTCATCGCTTTCTTTTTTCAGCGCCTGGGATTCCACCTTCAACTGAATCAGGCGACGCTCCAGACGATCCAGTACTTCCGGCTTGGAGTCGATCTCCATACGAATACGGCTGGCCGCTTCGTCGATCAGGTCGATGGCCTTGTCCGGCAACTGGCGGTCGGTGATGTAGCGATGACTGAGTTTGGCCGCAGCGATGATCGCGCCGTCGGTAATCGCCACTTTGTGGTGAACCTCGTAACGCTCTTTCAGGCCACGCAGAATGGCGATGGTGTCTTCCTCGCTCGGTTCGTCCACCAGTACTTTCTGGAAGCGCCGCTCAAGGGCTGCGTCCTTCTCTATATATTGGCGGTACTCATTGAGCGTGGTCGCACCGACGCAATGCAGTTCACCGCGAGCCAGCGCAGGCTTGAGCATATTGCCCGCATCCATCGAGCCTTCGCCTTTACCGGCGCCGACCATGGTGTGCAGTTCGTCGATGAACAGAATGATCTGCCCTTCCTGCTTCGACAGCTCGTTGAGCAGCGATTTCAGGCGCTCTTCAAACTCACCGCGATACTTGGCACCGGCAATCAGCGCCCCCATGTCGAGGGACAGCAGGCGCTTGCCCTTCAGGCCATCCGGCACTTCACCATTAATGATGCGCTGGGCCAGACCTTCGGCAATGGCGGTTTTACCCACGCCAGGTTCACCGATCAGTACCGGGTTGTTCTTGGTGCGACGTTGCAGGACCTGAATGGTCCGGCGAATTTCGTCGTCTCGGCCGATCACTGGGTCGAGCTTGCCTTCTTCGGCGCGCTTGGTCAGGTCGACGGTGTACTTATCCAGCGCCTGGCGCGATTCCTCGTGGTTGGCATCGTTGACCGCTTCGCCACCACGCAGGTTGTTGATCGCGTTTTCCAGGGCTTTCTTGCTCACGCCCTGACCCAGCAGCAATTTGCCGAGCTTGCTGTTCTCGTCCATGGCGGCCAGCAGCACCAGTTCGCTGGAGATGAACTGATCGCCCTTCTGTTGGGCCAGGCGATCAGCCTGATTGAGCAGGCGCGCCAAGTCCTGCGACATGTTCACGTCGCCGGTCGGGTTCTGGATTTTCGGCAGTTGATCGAGCTCTTTGGTCAGCTCTTTGCGCAAACTGTTGACGTCGAAACCGACCTGCATCAGCAGGGGTTTGATCGAACCACCCTGCTGTTCAAGCATGGCTTGCATCAAGTGCGCCGGTTCAATGCCGGAATGGTCAAGGCCGACGGCCAGAGATTGGGCGTCGGATAGTGCTAACTGCAATTTGCTGGTTAAACGATCTATACGCATGGGTCACCTTCCTTTTGAGCAGGCCGGACCTATAAAACATCCTGAATGAAGAAACCTGCCAGATACCGTTATAGATGCGGTCGATTCTGGGAGTTTCAAGCGTCGATCAGTTGATGCAGATCAGAGAAGTTTAGCGTTCGAGCCAGATAAGGGAGGCAAAGCGACCCGTGCGAGGACTGCGACGATAAGAAAAGAAGCGCGGATCGGTCACGGTGCAGAAACCGCCACCGTAGACAGCGGTGACACCACGGGCCGCCAGACGCAAACGCGCCAGCTCATAGATGTCAGCCATAAATTTGCCAGCATTGGCACTCGGCACAAAGGCTTTGGCGGCTTCCGGCAATTGCTCAACGAAGGTTTCGCGCACTTCCGGGCCGACTTCAAAGGCTTGCGGGCCGATGGCCGGGCCAAGCCAGACCAGTACGTCGGCGGGCGGCACGTCCAGGCTGTCGAGCGTCGCTTCGAGCACACCCGCCGCCAATCCACGCCAACCGGCATGGGCCGCCGCCACGCGAGTGCCGGCGCGGTCGCAAAACAGCGCAGGTAAACAGTCGGCGGTCATCGCCGTGCAGGCGATGCCGGGTGTTGCCGTCCAGCTGGCGTCAGCCGTGGCGACCTGGCTTGGGTCTGCATGAGCCACGACGATGCCGTGAACCTGCTGCAACCAGGCCGGTTGAATAGAAAAGTGATCGGTCAGGCGACGGCGATTTTCGGCAACAGCTTCAGGGCTGTCATCGACGTGATCGCCGAGATTGAGGCTGTCGAACGGCGCCAGACTGACGCCGCCCGCACGGGTGGTCACACAGGCTTTCACCCCGGCAGGCGCAGGCCAGTCGGGAATCAGCCAGTCACTCATCCGATGAACGCCTCACGGTCTTGCTTGAGCAGGGTCAGCAACCAGACGAAATCGTCCGGCAGTGGCGATTCCCAGCTCATGCGCACGCCAGTAGTCGGGTGATCCAGCTCCAGGAACCGTGCATGCAGGGCCTGGCGCGGGAACGCCTTCAACGATTCGACCATGGTCGGGTTAGCTGCCGGCGGGATGCGGAAGCGACCGCCGTAGGCAGGGTCTCCGACCAACGGGAAGTTGATGTGAGCCATGTGCACACGAATCTGGTGGGTACGACCGGTTTCCAGCTTCACCCGAACGTGGGTGTGGGAGCGGAAACGCTCGAGCACGCGGTAATGGCTGACGGCTTGCTTGCCCCCTTCCATCACGGCCATGCGCTGGCGTTGCTGACCGTGACGACCGATGGGCGCGTTGATCTTGCCACCCGCCGTCACCACACCGATCACGATGCATTCGTAGATCCGGCTTACGCTGCGGCTCTGCAATTGCGTGACAAGCTGTGTCTGCGCTTGAATGGTCTTGGCCACCACCATCAGACCGGTGGTGTCCTTGTCCAGGCGATGCACGATACCGGCGCGGGGCACATTGATAATGTCCGGCACGTGGTGCAGCAAGGCGTTGAGCAAGGTGCCATCAGCGTGACCGGCAGCCGGATGCACCACCAGGCCCGCAGGCTTGTTGATCACCAGGATGTCGTCATCTTCATAGACGATGTCCAGCTCGATGTCTTGAGCGATCCATTCGCCCTGAGCTTCCTGCTCGGCAGTCAGTTCAAGAATGGCGCCACCGTGAACGATGTCTCGCGGGCGGATAACCGCCCCATCCACAGTCAGGCGGCCGTCTTTGATCCAGGCGGAAAGGCGCGAGCGCGAGTGCTCAGCGAATAATTGTGCGGCGACTTGATCGAGGCGTTGGCCGCCCAATTCGGACGGCACCTCTGCGCGAAGTTCAATTTTATCGGACATGCTCAGACTAGGCGTCGGCACAGCCTTTGGTTTCGGCTGCGCGCTTGTGGTTAAATACGGCGTCTTTTGCCCCGAGGCTATTCAACGGGGCGCTCATCATAACAGGACGGCCTCGCCCAAGACAGCGGCCGTCATAGGGACGCAAGCCGCCATGCAAGTGAAACACCTGCTGCTGATCGCCATCCTCGCATTGACCGCTGCTTGCTCATCGAAGGAAGTCGTAGACGAAAACCTTAGCGAAGTCGAGCTGTACCAGCAGGCTCAGCAAGATCTCGACAATAGTAGCTATACCAGCGCCATCGCGAAGCTGAAGGCTCTGGAATCGCGTTATCCGTTCGGTCGCTACGCTGATCAGGCTCAACTCGAGCTCATCTACGCCAACTACAAGAACACCGAGCCAGAAGCTGCAAAGTCTGCTGCCGAGCGTTTCATTCGTCTGCACCCGCAGCACCCGAACGTGGATTACGCCTACTACCTGAAAGGTCTGACTTCCTTTGATCAGGACGTTGGCCTGCTGTCGCGTTTCCTGCCGCTGGACATGACCAAGCGTGACCCGGGCGCTGCCCGCGACTCCTACAACGAGTTCGCCCAGCTGACCAGCCGCTTCCCGAACAGCCGTTACTCGCCAGACGCCAAGCAGCGCATGATTTACCTGCGTAACCTGCTGGCGGCCTACGAGATTCACGTTGCCGACTATTACCTGACCCGTCAGGCCTATGTCGCCGCCGCAAACCGTGGCCGTTACGTGGTAGAAAACTTCCAGGAGACGCCTTCGGTCGGTGACGGCCTGGCGGTCATGACTGAAGCCTACATGCGCATGCACCTGGACGAGCTGGCGGCCACCAGCCTTGAAACCCTGAAGCTCAACTACCCGAACCACCCAAGCCTGGAAGACGGTCAGTTCAAGCCTTCGGTCGCCGAAGCCGACAACCGTTCGTGGTTGAGCAAGGCCACGCTGGGCCTGATCGAATCCAGCCCACCGCTGCCGCCGGGCGAAACCCGCGCCAACCAGGACGTGCAGCGACAGTTCCAGGACGCCAAGGACGCAATTCCGAGCGAGTTGAAGCCTAAAGACGGAAATGGCGACGCGATCGAAGAAGAGAATCACGAGGCCGAAGGCAACAACAGCGACCGTTCCTGGTTCAGCTACATGACCTTTGGCGTGTTCGACTGACACCTCAGGTTGTACAAAAGGAGCCTTGCGAGGCTCCTTTTTTGTGGGCGTGATTATTAGGCTGTGCGCTCGGCATGTCCTTGGCTAAACTGCTGAATCACTCGCCAAATAGCAGCTCATCATGCTTCGTTTACTGTTCTGGATCGCCCTGATTGCCGCTGCGGTATGGTTCTGGCGCAAATTCAAGGGCTCGGCTTCCGCCCCCAAGTCCTCCCCTGAGCTGGAGGCCGCCCCCATGGTCCGCTGCGCCCATTGTGGCGTGCACCTGCCTCGCGACCGTGCGCTGAGTCTTCAACAGCAATGGTATTGCAGCCAGGCTCACCTTGAGCAAGGCCCGGGCCCGAGTGGTCGCTGAGACGTCCAGTCCCGGCGGCAAACAGGCTCAGCGGCTGCTGCGCCTTTATCACCTCTATCGCTTAAGCGTCGGCATCACCTTGGTGTTGCTGACTACCAGCAACCTGGACAACCAGTTACTGACGTTCGCCAGAGACGACCTGCTGCGCAATGGCAGCTGGTTGTACCTGGTGCTGAATATTCTGCTGGTGGTGTTTCTGGAAAACACCCAAAAACCAGCACAGCTCTTCAGTCTGGCACTGGTCGACGTCTTGCTGCTCTGTGGTTTGTTCTACGCCGCAGGCGGCGTGGCCAGCGCCATCGGCAATCTATTGATCGTGTCGGTGGCCATCAGCAATGCCCTGCTGCGTGGACGTACCGGCCTGTTGATAGCCGCTGTCGGCGCACTGGGGATCGTCGGCTTGAGTTTCCTCCTGAGCTTCAGCCACCCGACCAGCCCCAACGACTACCTGCAAGTCAGCACGCTCGGCGCACTGTGCTTTGCCGCAGCATGGCTGGTACAAGGCTTGACCAGGCGACTGGAGGTCAGCGAACACCTCGCCGAACAGCGAGCCAGCGAAGTGGTAGGCCTCGAAGCACTCAATGCGCTGATCCTGCAACGCATGCGCACCGGCATTCTGGTGCTGGATGAACAACGACGTGTGCAACTGGCCAATCACAGCGCCTTGACCTTGCTGGGGCATAAAGCACTCGATGGACATCGGATCGACGACTTTTCACCCGCACTGGTCGAACGTCTTCAGCTCTGGCTCAACAATCCGACGTTGCGCCCGCAAAGCCTGAAAAACGCCCGCAGTGGCCTGGAACTGCAACCCAGTTTCATCGCTCTGGACCAGAGCCCAAACCATCAGACCCTGGTGTTTCTCGAGGACCTCGCTCAGGTCGCACAACAGGCACAGCAGTTGAAACTCGCCGCCCTCGGTCGACTGACGGCAGGTATTGCCCATGAAATCCGCAACCCGCTGGGTGCCATCAGTCATGCCGCGCAATTGCTGCGCGAATCCGAGGAACTCAATGGCGTGGATCGGCGTCTGACCCAGATTATTCAAGATCACTCAGCGCGAATGAATCGGGTTATCGAAAACGTCCTGCAACTGTCCCGCCGCCAGCAAACCGTACCGCAACGGCTCGATCTGAAGCCGTGGCTGGAACGATTCGTCACCGAAACCCGTGAGGGTGCCCCTCTGGGTCAGCACATTCACCTGCGTACCGGGCCAGGCGACTTCAACACCTTGATGGACCCGAACCAGCTCACCCAGATTCTGGACAATTTGTTGCGCAATGCCTGGCGCCATAGCGCCCTCAATCACGACGAAGCCCAGGTCTGGCTTGAGCTGTTTGTCGATGTCGACAGCCAGTTGCCCATACTGGAAGTGCTGGACGATGGGCCCGGCGTGGCACCGGACCAGCAGGTGCATTTGTTCGAACCGTTCTTTACCACCAGTAGCCAAGGCACAGGCCTGGGGCTCTATCTGTCCCGTGAGCTGTGCGAAAGCAACCAGGCCCGCCTAGACTTCCAACCACGCCAAGGCGGCGGCTGCTTTCGCATCACTTTTGCTCACGGACGGAAACAAAGTTGAACATGAGCCCACGGCCAAAAGTCCTGATCGTCGACGACGAACCGGATATCCGCGAACTCCTCGAAATCACCCTCGGACGGATGAAACTCGATACCTTCAGTGCCCGTAACCTGGGCGATGCCCAAGCCTTGCTGGCCCGGGAAACATTCGACCTGTGCCTGACCGACATGCGCTTGCCTGACGGCACCGGCCTCGAACTGGTGCAGCATATCCAGCAGCGTTATCCGCAAGTGCCGGTGGCGATGATCACCGCCTACGGCAGTCTCGAAACTGCGATCAACGCGCTCAAGGCTGGCGCCTTCGACTTCCTGACGAAACCGGTCGACCTCACTCGCCTGCGGGAACTGGTCACCAGTGCCCTGCGCCTGCCTGCACCGGGCGGAGCCAGTACGGCCAGTGATCGTCGCCTGCTGGGTGACTCACTGCCTATGCGCAGTCTGCGCAAACACATCGACAAACTCGCCCGCAGCCAGGCACCGGTGTACATCAGCGGCGAATCCGGCAGTGGCAAGGAGTTGGTCGCACGGCTGATTCACGAGCAAGGACCGCGAGCCCATCATCCATTTGTCCCGGTCAACTGCGGGGCGATTCCGTCAGAGCTGATGGAGAGCGAGTTCTTCGGCCATCGCAAAGGCAGTTTCAGTGGCGCCATCGAAGACAAGCGAGGGTTGTTCCAGGCAGCCCATGGCGGAACGTTGTTTCTCGACGAAGTCGCGGATCTACCTTTGGCGATGCAGGTCAAACTGCTGCGCGCGATTCAGGAGAAAGCGGTTCGCAGCATCGGCGAATCACAGGAAACGGTGGTCGATGTGCGCATCCTTTGCGCCACCCACAAAGACCTTGATGCCGAAGTCTTTGCAGAACGTTTTCGTCAGGATTTGTATTACCGGCTCAACGTGATCGAGCTGCCGGTTCCGCCCTTGCGCGAACGCCGTGACGACATCGAACCACTGGCCAGCCACGTGCTCAAGCGCTTGGCAGCCAGCAGCGGCCAACCTGCCGCAAAGCTCCACCCTCTGGCCCTGGAGGCACTGAAAAGCTACCGATTCCCGGGTAACGTGCGGGAACTGGAGAACGTGCTCGAACGGGCTTACACCCTGTGTGAAAACAAGCAGATCGAAGCCAGCGACCTGCGCCTGGCCGAAGGCAATTGCACGGCAGAGACCGGCGTGCCGGACCTGACGCAGATCGATAATCTTGAACACTATCTGGAAAACGTCGAACGCAAACTCATCCTCCAGGCGCTGGAGGAAACCCGCTGGAACCGCACGGCGGCGGCTCAGCGGTTGAGCCTGTCATTTCGGTCGATGCGTTACCGACTGAAGAAATTCGGACTGGATTGAGGCCCTTTTCATCGGCCGCGATTAAATCCGCCCGATGGGAGCATAGGGATCAGGATCAATGATCGGCTTGCGATCCAGCATCACATCGGCCAACAACTGACACGACGCCGGCGCCAGCACCAGGCCATTGCGGTAATGCCCGCAATTGAGCCAGAGCCCATCGAACCCTGGCACCCGCCCGATGTAGGGAATGCCTTCAGGCGAACCTGGCCGTAATCCGGCCCAATGCCCTACGATCTCGGCGTCCGCCAGCGCAGGAATCAACTCGACTGCTGACGCTTTCAAGCTTTCCAATGCTGCCTCTGTCGGTGTCTTGTCGTAGCCTTCATGCTCCAGCGTGCTGCCAATCAAGATATGACCGTCGCGCCGGGGAATGGCATAGCGCCCCTTGGCCAGCACCATGCTCGGCAGGAAATCCGCCGCGCACTTGTAGAGAATCATCTGCCCTTTCACCGGCTCGACCGGCAGCACCAGCCCAAGACTTTTCAGCAGATCACCACTCCAGGCACCTGCCGTCAAGACCACCTGATCACCGCGAATCGCGCCCGCCGAACTCTGCACTCCGACGACTTTATCGCCGTCACGGATAAACCCGCTGACTTCGCACTGTTCATGGATCGTCACATTCGGCAGTGCCTGCAATGCAGCCTTCAACGACTTCACCAGCCTCGGATTGCGCACATTGGCCACATCGGCCATATGGATTGCCCGCGAAAAAACTGCCCCCATCACCGGCACCGCGTCGTGCACGGCCGAGATATCCACAGCACGCAGCGGACGATTCTCGCGCCTGGCCCACGCCAGTGCCTCGGCCTCATCATCCAGATCGAGCCAGTACAGGCCGGTGGTATGAACTTCAGGATCAACACCCGTCGCGGCGAACAGTCGCTCACCAAGCTGTGGATAAAAATCCTGTGACCAATGCGCCAACGCCGTGACCGCCGGGCTGTAGCGCCACGGGTACAGCGGCGAAACAATCCCGCCCCCCGCCCATGAAGACTCCTGCCCGACGTTCGAGCGATCCAGCAGCACGACACTGTGCACTTCGGACGCGAGATTGAACGCCGTCAGCAGCCCAATCACGCCGCCGCCGACAATCACCACTTGCTGTTGCCTGGTCATGTTCAGATCCAACCGTTAAATAGACAGAGGGCGCAAAAGACACCCGAAAGAAGATTTCAACGCCCCCAGCAATCCTTGGTGGTCAAACCGGCTGTCGCGCTGACCATGCTCCTGACACCGGTATTGGTGAGGGTGAAATCCCCGCACTTGTCGGTTGCCATGCTGGTACCAGCCTTGCGCACCGCTGTCAGCAGGAAAGTCTGATCGGCAAGGGTCGGGGTGATGGTGTAGTAGTCGTTTCCAGCGCTCAGGCCGGTCGCATTGGTGTAGACATTGTTCTTGGAGTAGAACCGTTCAAGGATCTGCGCCTGTTCGGATAGCAGCCCGGCGACTTCGCTGCGCCGGCCCTTCTTCAGGTACTCGGTAATGCTCGGTGCGGCGATGGTCATGACGATGCCGATGATCGCAATCACGATCATGATTTCGATCAGGGTGAAACCTCGGTTGGATCTACGCATGCCTCAATTCTCACTTACTGTATTTGGCGCCACATGATGCGACGGCTGCCGCCGCCGGATTTTTCCACCAGCGTGGTGATACCGCCACTGGAATCGTTCACGATTTTACGGGTTGCTCCGTTGACGATGGCGTTCAGGGTCGGAATGCCACCGGTAAAAATCACCCCGCTCGACACCGCATCGGTGCTGTCTACCACGCCGTCGCCATTGGTATCGAGAACCGCATAGTTGAGCATCTTACCGCTGAATGCCTCCAGCTCGACCAGTTTGCCGGTACCGAAACTGGCGCACGGGTCCGTGGTATCGACACCTGCCGTGGTGAAAATGATTCGTCCCAGCACCAGGCTTGCCTGATTGAGCACCCGTTCGCCGAGCAGCGCGTTGTTGTACACCAATGGCAAATACCAGCCCTTCTCCGCCGGGTAAGTTACGTCGTTCTGACTGGTGGTGATGAATTGACCGGTGCTGCCCGAGCCCCCCCCCGTCACCGCCTGGGCCTGCAAACTGGAGACAGTGATTTGACCCGATCCTCCGTCCGCATCCCACACCGCATAAAACGCCTGCAGATCCTTGTTGGTCTTGTCGGCGGTCTCGTTGAACTTTCCGGTACCAAAAAACACCTCCTTGCCGCCCAGTGAATTGTCCGCCAGCAATGGCTGCGTCGTGATGGGCTGAGTGGAGCCGCCCGCAGTGGTAAACAGCGGCTTACCTGAAAAGGCCACGCCCCAGCTATCGGGCGCCGTGGCACTCAGATCGAATTTCCACAGCCGCCCCTTCAAGTCTCCGCCATAAGCGGCCTGCACCACGTTCTGCGAGTTCACCCGGAGTTTCACCGAAGACAGGCCATTGTTGGTTTCGCTGCTGTCGACCACGACTTTCCTGATCAGCGAACCGTCACGAACATCCACCACGTACAGCGCCGCGACTCCGGAGTTGCTGCCGTAGCCGTTGGAAATAAACGCCGCCCATCGACCATCGGCCAAGCGTGCCACCTCCGGCCGCGCATAGGCATAACCCAGATCATTGAAAACGTTCGCCGTACTGGCTATGGCAGGCGCAGTGATTTCCCACAGCGCTTTAAAGACGTTCCCCGCCGCTGCATCGAACAATTGCAGGGCATAAAAGGTTTTGCCGCCCGCCCCGGTGCCGCCGATGGCCAGGGTTTTCCAGGCGCCGCCGAGCTGGGCGTCGAACACGCCGACCTGACCGTCAACCAGAAACTTGTGGCTCACGCCGTTGATATAAGTCGGATCGGCGATGTAACGCAGCGATGGCAAAACGCTGGAAGGCATGTAGGCATAACGCCGGGCACCCGTGGCCGAGTTGATGACATTCACGAAGCCGTCGTTGGCGTTCACCACCAGACTGGCATTCATTGTGGTGGCCTTGGTGTTCAGGTAAGTGCTGTAAGTGGTGTCCCCCGCCAGATCGGAGGCGGTTTTTTCCGTCGGGGACGCCAGCACCAGAGGTGAGTTGATGATGTCTCCGAGCAATACGCTGCGTACCTTGAGCCCGGTTTTGTTGATGCCTTTGCTCCACTCGACCAGATCATTGCCGGTGATGCCGGTGGGCAAGCCTTGATTCAACGACGTCTGCTGCGCCGGGGAAAAGCTGCTGTAAGTCAGCGTGACGGCAGCGTTGTTCAGGGTGTTCCAGGATTGGTAGGTGGGAGCCGTGGCACCCGGGACGATGGTCGTGTCAGTTGTCCACAGTACGGCCGAAGTATTCACCGCGCCCGCCGAATTAAAACCGAAGGACTTGACGGTGCCGCGCCAGTCTTTCGGGTCATAACTGGTCTGGAAGTAACTCGAACCACTGGCCAGGGTCGTGCCGCTGGAGACGCCGCTGCCACCAGACCCGGCCTTGGAGGTGATGTCGCTCAATGCCGAAGACAAGGCGCTGTTGAGCCCCGTGCTATCGGTTGCCTGATAGTACTTGCCCTGCCCATAACCGGCCGCGTCCGACAACATCTGATTCGCGGCGGTAAACCCTACGGTGTAGGTGTTCATGTTCTGCTTCGGGAAATCCACGGCGTTCCAGCTCTTGCCCGCCGCGTCGGTGCCGGTGGAGCGCATGTCGATGTCAAAAGCGAACTTGGCGATGTCGTCGAGGTAAAGGGTGTCCCCTTCGCGATCACCTTCGGGGTTGTTGCCATCGTTGTTCACGCCATCCCAGTTCGGCAGTGAAGTTTTTGCCAAGGGGTCGTTGGCCGGAAAGGTCCGATCAAATGTCGGCAGGCCATCGGTGATGACTACGCCGTAGTTTTTCTGGCAGCGGTACTGGATCGGGCTGGTGTAAGTGGTGGGCGTCGAGTTGTAGTAAGGCGCCAGCCCCCGGAAATACCGGGTGACTTCGTAATAGGTTTCCGCCAATGGCGTGTTGGCCACGGCACTCAAACCATTGATGGAGGCGATCAGGTTGTTGTAATTGGTATCGGCCTGAGACTGCGTGACGCTGCCGCTCACTACCGACAGGTCGCTGACCGACCGGGCGATGAAACCGCCATTGCCAGAGTTGTTGTTATTGGCCGGATTGAAGGTCGCCAGGCCCATGCGCAATCCGCGGTTGCTGCTCACCAGGGCTGTGGACACATTTCGCGCCACGTTCATGCGGTAATCGTTGGGAATCGAGCCTGTGGTGAAGTCGCGGTTGCTGCCGTTGGCCAGCCCCACCAGATAAGACAGGTAATCGTCGGAGTACCGAGTATTTTCATTACCGACCGGGTCGGGCAGCTTCAGGCACAGCGGCGCCACGCTGTTGTTGTAAAACGCGTAGCCGCCACCGGAACAACCGGACTGCGGCAGGCTGGAAAGGAAGATTGAATCACCGACGATATCGCTCCCGTTCGAACACAGCCCGGCGAAATAATTGCACTGCCTGGCGGGGGTCCGTCCAGTGACCGTGGGATCGAACCCGGCGGCATAAATGATGCTGTTCATGCTGCCCGAATCGTCGATCAACAACATCACGTTCGGCGCGACTGCCGCGGCGCTTAACAGCGGTGAATCCGAAGGCGTGAAGGCATAGACCGGGGCTGATAGATACAACCCGAACACCGCGCCACACAGCAGCCGCCAAACCCTGGCAAGCCTTTCAGTACTTCGCATAAATACTCTCCACGACGCTGCGCGAGTTGCCCGCGATGCCGACGGCGGTCACCCGGTAAAGCGTCGCCGAGGTATTGCTCGACACATTGACGGCGGTGAGCGTGGTGCCGATGTTTTGCACCCCGTAAAAACCACTGCCGGAAGCGACCCACGTCACCCCGGAGCTGGAGTTGAGGCCGGCGGCAGTGATGACCGAGGCCTCGGGCGGCGGTGCGCACTGGCTGCAAACCGGCAGAGAAAAGGTGTCGAGTTGCACTGCACTTTCACCCACGCGCAACGCCGCTTCGGCGCCCTGGAACGATTGGTTGCGCAAACTCACGCTGCCGGCCATTTTCTCCTGCAGGGTGGCGTTTTGCATCGAAGAAAGGCCGATCAGCGTCAGCAATAGCAGAAACACCAGGCTGACCAGCAGCGCCATGCCACGCTGAGCGTAAGACGTCATGGCAGTGGCCCTCATGGCAAGCGGTTGCGCAAGGCGGCAACCACGCTGAAGGTTTGATTGCGCACCCGGTTGTTCGGATCGGCGAGGGTCAGGCTCAGCCGTACGCTGCGAATACGCGCAGGGTCCGACGGATTACTGCTGTAGCTGGAGGCCGCGACATCGGTGGCCGAACTGGCGAGGCCAAAGCTCACGTTAAACGCACTCACGTTGTTCACCAGCACGAACTGGGTTGGCGTGCCGGCGCCGGTCCCCATCAGGATCTGGTTATTGCTGAAGCTGTAGACCCATCGCCGTATCGGAAACGCCAGAAATCCCGTCGCAGGTGTCCGCACGCCTGTGTACGCGGTCGCCGAGTTTCGGCAGTCAGACACCACTGTCCAGGTCGGCACTGCGCCCGTGCCGCCGACATCCGCCGTCACCAGGGTCAGCTTGAGGCTCGCGTTATCCCAACTGATGGGGGTTATCTGACTCGCGTTGAAATCACCTGCCGAAGTGGCGTCAGTGATGGCGCCCAGACAGCCGAACATGCCGACCATACGGATTTCCTGAATCATTTTGCTCAACAAAAAACGCGCGTCCTCCTGCATGCCGGCGGAGACGTTCTGGCTGACGTAGGTATTTTTCGCTGCGATGAAAATCTGCGCCACACCCAGTACCACGATCAGGCTCAATGCCAGCGCGATCAGCAACTCGATCAGGCCGAACCCTCGGCTGCAGCGGCTCATGGCGTGGAAACCGGGTCGACGGTGGCGCGACTGGTCAGCACGAAACTGCGGCGCGAGTTGGCGGAATTGGCGGCGCGCGAGTCATCCCAATTGATGGTGATGGTGTAGACCCGCTGGTTCAGTGCCACGCTGCCGGTAGCCGTCGGGCCGCCGAAATTGATGATGTTGGTGGTGAAATCGTAGAGGTCCTGGTCCCGCGCGACACTCAGGTTGCCCGAGGTCGGTGGCGCGACCGTGTAATCGGCAGCGGCGTTGGCGCGGATGCGATCCATCATGTCGTAGGCGATAAAACTGGCCTGACTCGTCATCCGTGAACTGTCGGTGTACTTCAACGCATTGAGCTGAATCGCCGCCGCCCCCAGTAGCCCCACCGTCAATATCAACAACGCAACCAAGACTTCGATCAGCGTCATGCCCTCCTGTGCACGCTTGCTCCATACCCTCATCCGCAACTTCCACCCAATAGAGTTCGTCCGTTCAAACACACGTTCAGCGTCCTGCTTTGCGTCCCCAGTACATAGTTGATGACCACGGCGGTGGACGGCGTCGACAAACCGCCCAGACTGTTGAAGTCCAGAGCGGTCACACCTGAGGTTAGCGTCAGAGTGGCGCCACTGCTCATCGCTGGAACAACCCGCAATACATTGGCTGGCGTGCCGGTACCGTCATAAACCGTCAACTCACCGGTCCATACGCTACCGCCGGCCGTTGGACGAACCCGGGTGGTGATGCCTCGGTCGATGGCCTCCAGTCGGGCGAAATTGAGTCCCCGTTGAAGGTCGCCGACCTCAGTGTCGGCCCTCGTGGTTTGTACCGAACGGGTAAACGCGGGCACGGCCAGGGTCACCAGGATCAGAAACACCGCGAGCGTGACCAACAACTCGATCAGCGTGAAACCTTTTGTACGATGATCCATCGATGCCCTCCGTTGCCGTCGGCTATACCTGCCTCTACACGCTAGAACATTCGACCGGCGCAGGCAGGTTGTTTGGCTATGACTCGCGCAAGGAATGCGCGGTACACAACGCTCCAGGGAGGGAAATGCCATGCATCAACAGGGCTTCAGCCTGATCGAACTGTTTATGGGACTGGCAATTGCCGCAATTGTTCTGCTGTTGGTCAGTCCGGCGTTCGCATCACTCACTGAATCGAACCACCGGGAGCAGGCAGCACAGGCGCTGGCCAGCGGTCTACGCAACGCGAGGACAATCGCCATCACACGCCACCAGACCGTTATAGTTCATGGGATCAACGGGGACTGGGGACAAGGCTGGCGGATCATTCTGGACATCAGTGGCAAAGGGCCGGAGGACAGCAGCAATCCGCTGCTGGTTGAGCGCGAGAGTGGCGCTCGGGTGCCGATTGTCGGCAATTGGCCGGTCAGGCAATACGTTCGATTCAATGGGGCAGGCGAACCACAGATGCCCGGGCGGGCCTTTCAAGCGGGGACATTGCACGTTTGTGCAGCCCGCGAACCGGTCAGCCAGCTCCAGGTGGTGCTGGCGGCTACAGGTCGCATCAGCCTGCGCAGCGTTAAGGCTGAGCAGGCGCTATGTCCGGGAGGGAAGCGTTTTAAAGCACCGAACGCACGCGCAGCTCTTTAGGCATGGAGAACGTGATGTTCTCTTCACGACCTGCCAGCTCATCGGCACCGGTCGCACCCCAGGCCTGCAATTGCTGGATCACACCACGCACCAATACTTCAGGAGCAGAGGCACCAGCGGTAATGCCGATACGCTCGACACCGTCAAACCAGCTCTTTTGCAGGTCTTCAGCACCGTCGATCAGGTAAGCCGGAGTGGCCATGCGCTCGGCCAGTTCACGCAAGCGATTGGAGTTGGAACTGTTCGGGCTGCCGACCACCAGCACCACGTCGCACTCGTCAGCCAGTTGCTTCACGGCGTCCTGACGGTTTTGCGTGGCGTAGCAGATGTCATCCTTGCGCGGACCACCGATCGCCGGGAAGCGCGCACGCAACGCGTCGATCACGCGGCTGGTGTCGTCCATGGACAGGGTGGTCTGGGTCACGAAGGCGAGTTTTTCAGGGTTGTGCACTTGCAACGCGGCGACGTCTTTCTCGTCTTCGACCAGGTAAATCGCGCCGCCATTGCTGCCATCGTACTGGCCCATGGTCCCTTCGACTTCCGGATGACCGGCGTGGCCGATGAGGATGCATTCACGGCCATCACGGCTGTATCGCGCAACTTCGATGTGCACTTTGGTCACCAGCGGACAGGTCGCATCGAATACTTTCAATCCACGGCCCGAAGCCTCGGTACGCACGGCCTGGGAAACGCCGTGGGCACTGAAGATCACAATGACGTCGTCCGGCACCTGATCCAACTCTTCGACAAAGATCGCCCCACGAGCACGCAGGTCTTCGACGACAAATTTGTTGTGAACCACTTCGTGGCGCACATAGATCGGCGGCCCGAACACTTCCAGGGCGCGGTTGACGATTTCGATTGCGCGGTCCACACCGGCGCAGAAGCCACGGGGGTTGGCGAGTTTGATTTGCATGCTGTGCCTCGTGTCTTGCGCGCAAGAAATTAAAACATTGTAGGAGCTGAGCTTGCTCGCGAAAGCGGTGTGTCAGTCAACATTGATGCTGAATGTGGTGACGCCTTCGCGAGCAAGCTCTGCTCCTACAGGTGACCGTGTTCGGTCAGTTACAACGATCTGACGCTGATGATTTCTACGTCAAACGTCAATGTCTTACCGGCCAGCGGGTGGTTGAAGTCGATGGTCACTTGCTCGTCATCGAATTCCTGCACCACGCCGGGTAACTCAGTATTCGCCGCATCGTTGAAGATCACCAGCAAACCCGGCGACAGATCCATGTCCTTGAACTGCGAACGCGGAATGATCTGTACGTTCTGCGGGTTTGGCTGGCCGAAAGCGTTTTCCGGCGCAATCGTCAGCGTGCGCTTGTCGCCAGCCTTGAAGCCGAACAGTGCCGCTTCGAAACCTGGTAACAGGTTGCCGTCGCCGACCTTGAAGGTCGCCGGGGCTTTGTCGAAGGTGCTGTCGACGGTGTCGCCATTCTCCAGGCGCAGTGCAAAGTGCAAGGTGACTTCCGTGTTCTGGCGGATGCGTTGCTCAGCCAATACCTGTTCAGTCATGAACGGCTTCTCCGGTCTTTTTACTTTTGAACATATCCAGTGCCAGCATCACGGCACCGACAGTAATAGCGCTGTCGGCAAAGTTGAACGCCGGGAAATACCAGCGGTTCTGCCAGTGCACCAGGATGAAATCGATCACATGACCCAAGGCAATGCGGTCGTACAGGTTGCCCAGCGCACCACCCAAAACCAGGGCCAGCGCAATCGCCAGCCAGGTTTCATTGCGCCCCAGACGCTTGAGCCACACCACCAACACCGCACTGACCACCACTGCGATCAGGGCAAACAACCAGCGCTGCCAACCCGAGCTGTCGGCCAGAAAGCTGAACGCGGCACCGGTGTTGTAGGCCAGGGTCCAGCTGAAATAATCGGGGATCACCACGATTTGCTGGTACATGGTGAGCGAGCTTTCGAAGTGGAACTTGCTGGCCTGGTCGATGACCAGGACCAGCAAACTCAACCAGAGCCAGCCCAGCCGCCCAAAGCGGCCAACGGCATTAGGCATAGTGACGGACCTCGCCATCGCCGCTGATGTTGTCGACACAACGACCGCAGATTTCCGGATGCTCCGGGTTCACGCCGACGTCTTCACGGCAGTGCCAGCAACGGGCGCACTTGGCGTGGCTCGACTTGACCACTTGCAGCTTCAAGCCGCTGACTTCGGTGACTACCGCGTCCCCTGGTGCCTTGATAAACGGCGCAACGGTGGCGGTCGAAGTAATCAATACGAAGCGCAATTCGTTGCTCAACTTGGCCAGGTCGGCGCTCAGCGCTTCTTCGGCGAACAGCGTCACTTCGGCTTGCAGGTTGCCACCGACGGCCTTGGCCGCGCGCTGGATTTCCATTTCCTTGTTGACTGCAACCTTCACTTCCATGATGCGATCCCAGTAGGCGCGACCCAGCTCGAAGCCTTCCGGCAACTCGGTCAAACCTTCGTACCAGGTGTTGAGCATCACCGATTCGTTACGCTCGCCCGGCAGGTATTCCCACAGTTCGTCAGCGGTGAAGGCGAGGATCGGTGCGATCCAGCGCACCAGCGCTTCGGAGATGTGATACAGCGCGGTTTGCGCCGAACGGCGAGCCTTGCTGTTGGCGCCAGTGGTGTACTGACGGTCCTTGATGATGTCGAGGTAGAAACCGCCCAGCTCCTGCACGCAGAAGTTGTGGATCTTGGAGTAGACGTTCCAGAAGCGATATTCGCCATAGTGCTCTTGCAACTCGCGTTGCAGCAGCAAGGTGCGGTCCACGGCCCAACGGTCCAGCGCGAGCATTTCTTCAGCGGGCAGGATGTCGGTGGCCGGGTTGAAACCGGTCAGGTTGGAGAGCAGGAAGCGCGCGGTGTTACGGATACGCCGGTAGGCGTCCGCGCTGCGTTGCAGAATCTGCTCGGAAACCGCCATTTCACCGGAGTAGTCGGTGGAAGCCACCCACAGACGCATGATGTCGGCGCCCAGGGTGTCGTTGACCTTTTGCGGCGCGATCACGTTGCCCAGCGATTTGGACATCTTGCGGCCGGACTCATCGACGGTGAAGCCGTGGGTCAACAGCTCGCGGTACGGCGCGTGGTTGTCGATGGCGCAACCGGTCAGCAGGGACGAGTGGAACCAGCCACGGTGTTGGTCCGAGCCTTCCAAATACAGGTCGGCACGTGGACCAGTTTCGTGGCCCATCGGGTGCGAACCGCGCAGAACGTGCCAATGCGTGGTGCCCGAATCGAACCAGACGTCCAGGGTGTCGCTGATCTTGTCGTACTGCGGCGCTTCGTCACCGAGCAACTCGGCGGCGTCCATCTTGAACCAGGCTTCGATGCCTTCGACTTCGACGCGCTTGGCGACTTCTTCCATCAGCTCGGCGGTACGTGGGTGCAGCTCGCCGCTTTCCTTGTTCAGGAAGAACGGGATCGGCACGCCCCAGTTGCGCTGACGGGAAATGCACCAGTCCGGACGATTGGCGATCATTGAATGCAGGCGCGCCTGGCCCCAGGCCGGAACAAACTTGGTGTCTTCGATGGCTTTGATCGCCCGCTTGCGCAGGGTCTCGCCGGTCGCAGGCTCTTTGTCCATGCCGATGAACCACTGCGCGGTGGCGCGGTAGATCAACGGGGTCTTGTGACGCCAGCAGTGCATGTAGCTGTGTTCGATGATGGTGGTGTGCAGCAGCGCACCGACTTCAGTCAGTTTGTCGACGATGGCCGGGTTGGCTTTCCAGATGAACTGGCCGCCGAAAAACTCCAGCGAGGTCGCGTAAACACCGTTGCTCTGCACCGGATTGAGGATGTCGTCGTTGACCATGCCGTACTTCTTGCAGGTCACGAAGTCGTCCACGCCGTACGCTGGCGCGGAGTGAACCACACCGGTGCCGGCGCCCAGTTCAACGTATTCGGCCAGGTAAACTGGCGACAAACGGTCGTAGAACGGGTGACGGAAATTGATCAGTTCCAGCTCTTTGCCGGTGGTGGTCGCGATGACCGAGCCTTGCAGGCTGTAACGGGCCAGGCACGACTCGACCAGCTCTTCAGCCAGCACCAGCAGTTTGTCGCCGACGTCGACCAGGGCGTAATTGAACTCTGGATGAACGTTCAGCGCCTGGTTGGCCGGGATGGTCCATGGGGTGGTGGTCCAGATCACGATCGAAGCCGGTTTGGCCAGCGACGGCAGGCCGAACGCGGCAGCCAGCTCAGCTTCGTCGGCAATCGGGAAGGCCACGTCGATGGTCGAGGATTTCTTGTTCTCGTACTCGACTTCCGCTTCGGCCAGGGCCGAACCGCAGTCAAAGCACCAGTTCACAGGCTTGAGGCCCTTGAACACGAAGCCGCCCTTGACGATTTCTGCCAGGGCACGGATTTCACCGGCTTCGTTCTTGAAGTCCATGGTCTTGTACGGGTTGGCGAAGTCGCCCAACACGCCCAGACGGATGAATTCGGATTTCTGGCCTTCGATCTGCTCGGTGGCGTAGGCACGGCACAGTTCGCGGGTTTTGTCCGCGCCCAGGTTCTTGCCGTGGGTCACTTCGACTTTATGCTCGATCGGCAGACCGTGGCAGTCCCAGCCCGGCACATAAGGTGCGTCGAAACCCGACAGGGTCTTCGAGCGAATGATCATGTCCTTGAGAATCTTGTTCAGCGCATGACCGATGTGAATCGTGCCGTTGGCGTACGGAGGACCGTCGTGCAGGACGAACTTCGGACGATCCTTGCCAATTTCGCGCAACTTACCGTACAGGCCAATACTGTCCCAGCGCTGCAGAATCTGCGGTTCGCGCTGTGGCAGGCCGGCCTTCATTGGGAAGGCGGTGTCCGGAAGGTTTAGCGTGGCTTTATAGTCGGTCATTTAAGGCTCTTCATTAGCGATTGGCGCTAGGTGCGACAGGGCACGGGCGGCGGCGACATCCGCATTGATCGCCGTCTTAAGCGCCTCCAGAGAGGCGAAACGCTGCTCTTCACGCAGCTTGTGGTGGAAGACCACCGTCAAACGCCGGTCATACAGATCGCCGGCAAAATCTAAAAGATGCACTTCGAGGTGGGCCTTGCCATCACCTTGAACCGTTGGCCGCACGCCGATATTGGCGACACCTGGCCAGGTCTTGCCGTCGATGTCGACGTTGACCAGGTAAACCCCGGAAAGCGGAACGCGACGGCGCTTGAGTTGTATGTTGGCCGTGGGCGTACCCAACTGGCGCGCCAGCTTCTGGCCGTGCAGCACCCGCCCGGTAATCTGGAACGGCCGCCCGAGCAGTCGCTCGGCCAAGGCAAAATCAGCTGCGGCCAGGGCATTACGGACCTGGGTGCTGCTGACGCGAATGCCGTCCAGCTCGACGGTTTGCGCCGCTTCGACGGTAAAGCCCTGAACACTGCCGGCTTGTTGCAGGAAATCGAAGTCCCCTACCCGGTCACAGCCGAACCGGAAGTCGTCGCCGACTTCCAGGTGCTGGACGCCAAGGCCGTCCACCAGAATGGTATCAACGAATTCACTGGCGCTGAGCTTGCTCAGCCGCTGATTGAAGGCCAGGCACAGGACGCGGTCGACACCTTCGTCGGCCAGCAGCTGCAGTTTGTCCCGCAGCCGGGCCAGACGGGCCGGAGCCGTGTCCGGGGCGAAGAATTCTCGCGGCTGCGGCTCAAAAATCACCACGCAGCTGGGCACGCCCAACTCGAGCGCGCGCTCACGCAGCCTTGCCAGGATAGCCTGGTGACCACGGTGAACACCGTCAAAGTTGCCAATAGTGGCGACACAGCCCCGATGCTGGGGGCGCAGATTGTGGAGGCCTCGAACCAGCTGCATAACGCGCTTCTTGCTCATAAAGTGGTCGATTATAACCACACCCGGCGGCCGACGACAGGCAACACCGTAACCAAAGTGATCGAGCCGACAAAACTGCCGGCTCGCCCGTGTTTATCGAGGTCGCGACCTCAGCTCAGCGCCTTGCGATTGAAGTCGCGCAAACGGAAGCCCATCAGAAGCAACATCCCGAAATAGCTAACGATGCCGGCCGCGACCAAAGCGCCCAGGCGCAGGAACCGCTCAAGCATATGCCCTTGATCCCACGCTGGCATGAAATGCATGCCGAGCAACAACACGGCAGACATCACCAGCACGGCAATCACCAGCTTGAAGCCGAACTTCGCCCAGCCCGGCTGCGGTTGGTACATCTGCTGCTTGCGCAGTTGATAAAACAACAAACTCGCGTTGATACACGCACCCGCGCTGATGGCGAGGGCCAAGCCGGCGTGGGCCAGAGGACCTATCAGCATCAGGTTGAACAGCTGCGTGACCACCAGGGTGAAAATTGCGATTTTTACCGGCGTGCGGATGTTTTGTTGCGCATAAAACCCCGGTGCCAGCACCTTAATCACGATAATTCCGAGCAATCCGACCGAGTAGGCGATCAGCGCCCGTTGCGTCATGGACGCATCGAAAGCGCTGAACTGCCCGTATTGGAACAGGGAAACGGTCAGCGGCTCGGCAAGAATTCCCAACGCCAGGGAACACGGCAACACCAGTACGAAGCACAGGCGCAGGCCCCAGTCGAGAATGCGCGAATACTCGTGACGGTCCTTGCTGGCGTAGGTTTTGGCCAGGGTCGGCAGCAAAATCGTGCCCAACGCGACACCCAAAACGCCGGACGGCAACTCCATCAAGCGGTCGGCGTAATACATCCAGGACACGGAACCGGCCACCAGGAACGACGCGAAAATAGTGTTGATGATCAGCGAAATCTGGCTGACCGATACGCCGAGAATCGCGGGCAGCATTTGTTTCATGACCCGCCAGACGCCACTGTCACGCAGGTTCAGGCGTGGCAATACCAGCAAACCGATTTTTTTCAGGTGCGGCAGTTGATAGAGCAATTGCGCCAGACCACCCACCAGAACTGCCCACCCCAGCGCCATGACCGGCGGATCGAAGTACGGGGTCAGGAACACTGAAAAGACGATCATGCTGACGTTGAGCAGCGTCGGCACGAAGGCCGGCACCGAAAAACGGTTGTAGGTATTGAGGATCGCCCCGGCCAGGGACGAAAGGGAAATCAACAGGATGTAGGGAAAAGTCACCCGCAACAGGCTGGTCGTCAGCTCGAATTTTTCCGGTGTATCGGTAAAACCCGGCGCGGTCGCCCAGATCACCCAGGGCGCAGCCAGCATGCCCAACGCCGTGACCAGCGCCAACACCAGCGTCAGCAGGCCCGACACGTAGGCAATGAACGTTCGCGTCGCCTCCTCACCTTGCTGGCTTTTGTATTCGGCCAGAATCGGCACGAATGCCTGGGAAAAAGCCCCCTCGGCGAAGATCCGCCGCAGCAGGTTGGGCAGTTTGAAGGCGATAAAGAAGGCGTCTGTCGCCATCCCGGCACCAAATATACGTGCGATGAGCGTGTCACGAACGAACCCCAAAACCCGGGAAATCATCGTGATAGAGCTGACGGCGGCCAACGATTTGAGCAGATTCATTGAAAGAGTTTGTGCCTGTCGATAAACAGCAGGCGAACAAAGCGCCTACTTATGCGATACTCCGCGCCGCAACAGCACAGAGCCAAAGCTCGCGAGTTTACAGGTCAAGCGCCGGAAATAAATATCCCGCCTCTTTACACCTACCACTTAGCGGAACGTCTCAACCGCCCTTGACAAGACATCAACTCATCGGCATGATTCGCGGCCTATTTTGTTTGCTATTTCCTAAAAAGTCTTTCGAGGAGCTCGACGGTGGCCAACACACCTTCCGCCAAAAAACGTGCAAAACAGGCTGAGAAGCGTCGCAGCCACAACGCCAGCCTGCGTTCCATGGTTCGTACCTACATCAAGAATGTAGTTAAGGCCATCGACGCAAAAGACGCTGCTAAAGCTCAAGCTGCTTACGTTCTGGCCGTGCCAGTTATCGACCGTATGGCCGATAAAGGCATCATCCACAAGAACAAGGCTGCTCGTCATAAGAGCCGCCTGAACGGTCACGTCAAGGCTCTGAACCTTGCTGTTGCCGCATAAGCGATAAGCTTGTTGAAAAACCGACCTCAGGGTCGGTTTTTTATTGCCTGCGATTTGGCAGACACAACACAAAAAAGCAGGAGTGAGCCTGCTCGCGATAGCGGTGCAACATTCAACACTGATGTCGACTGTTACACCGCTATCGCGAGCAGGCTCACTCCCACAATTTGGGTCTTCGCTAGCTTACTGAGCGTGCGCCCAGGGCAGAATTGGAATCGCCGTCACCGCGTTCTGGGGGCTACCCTCGATCAAACGATCGCTATAGACCAGATACACCAGCGTATTGCGCTTCTTGTCGAGGAAACGCACCACCTGCATGGTCTTGAACACCAGCGATGTGCGCTCCTTGAACACCTCATCACCATCTTTCAGCTCACCCTTGAAGCTGATGGGCCCGACCTGACGGCAAGCGATAGATGCCTCCGCACGGTCTTCAGCCAAACCCAGACCACCCTTCACGCCGCCGGTCTTGGCGCGCGAGAGGTAGCAGGTCACGCCTTCAACCTTGGGGTCATCAAACGCCTCGACGACGATGCGGTCGTTCGGGCCGACGAATTTGAACACCGTCGACACCTGGCCAATTTCCTCAGCCGAAGCCAGCAGCGGGATTGCCAGCAGCAGCCCCAATAATCCTTTTGCCACGCGCATTCAGATATTCCTTCAGACCAGAATCAGGTTATCGCGGTGAACCAGTTCCGGCTCAGCCATATAACCCAACAGACCGACAATCGCCTCAGACGACTGACCGATAATTTTTTGTGCCTCCAAGGCACTGTAATTGGCCAGGCCGCGAGCAATTTCACGACCGTCCGGCGACACGCACACCACCATTTCGCCACGGCGGAAGCTGCCTTGCACCAGCTTCACGCCCACCGGCAGCAAACTTTTATTGCCCTGGGACAGCGCCGTCACGGCCCCCGCATCCAGCACCAGCGTGCCGCGGGTCTGCAAATGTCCGGCCAGCCACTGCTTGCGCGCCGCCAGCATGCCGCGCTCAGGCGATAGCAAGGTGCCGATGCGCTCACCCGCCTTCAAGCGATCCAGCACGCGCTCAATGCGCCCGCCG
The DNA here is from genome assembly GCF_056405815.1 of Pseudomonas sp. P1_F1_2. NCBI lineage: Bacteria > Pseudomonadati > Pseudomonadota > Gammaproteobacteria > Pseudomonadales > Pseudomonadaceae > Pseudomonas > Pseudomonas sp. P1_F1_2. The sequence continues at coordinate 79,257 of NZ_JBFUBK010000002.1, forward strand.
ACGATGATGGTATGCGCCCCGGAGCGAGCCGCCAGACGCGCAGCACGCAGCTTGGTTTGCATGCCGCCACGCCCCAACGCGCCGCCGGTACCGCCAGCCACCGCGTCCAGCGCCGGATCATCGGCGCGCGCCTCGTAAATCAGGTTGGCATCAGGGTTGTTGCGCGGGTCAGCATCGAACATGCCATCGCGATCCGTAAGGATCACCAGCAAGTCGGCCTCGACCAGGTTGGCAACCAGTGCAGCCAGTGTGTCGTTGTCGCCAAAACGGATTTCGTCCGTCACCACGGTGTCGTTTTCGTTGATCACCGGGATCACCTTCAACTCCACCAACGCACGCAAGGTGCTGCGGGCATTCAGGTAGCGCTTGCGATCAGACAAGTCATCGTGCGTCAGGAGAATCTGCGCGGTATGCCGGCCATGCTCGGCAAAGCTCGACTCCCAAGCCTGCACCAACCCCATCTGACCGATGGCAGCGGCAGCCTGCAATTCATGCATCGCACTGGGTCGTACGCTCCAGCCCAGGCGGCTCATGCCGGCAGCCACAGCCCCGGAAGACACCAACACCAGTTCGACGCCAGCCTCATGCAACGCCACCATCTGCTCGACCCAGACACTCATTGCCGCGCGATCCAGGCCTTTGCCGTCCGCCGTCAGCAAAGCGCTGCCGATCTTCACGACCCAACGCTGCGCACCTGTCACCTTGCTCCGCATCATCTTCAACCTTAGCTTGAGGACAGCGCGACCTGGCACTGCCCGTGACGTTATTCGTGGCTATTCGTGACCAACTACCGATTTCCAGATACTAAAACGCCGCTCAATTGAGCGGCGCTTAGAGAGCCGGTCTGCCAGCGATGATAACACCGCGATCAGACAGATAAACCGCCATCGCGGGCAAGCCCGGCTCCTACCGAATCAGTCACGCACGTAAATGATTTCCGGACCGTCTTCGTCATCCACATCTTCTTCATCCCAATCATCGTCGCCGATGTCATGGACCGACTTCACGCCGCTACGACGCAGGGCACGCTGGTCATCCAGGGCCTGCAGTTGAGCACGCGCTTCGTCTTCGATGCGCTGATCGAGCTCAGCCAACTCCTCCTTGTAGGCCGGGTCGGCAGCCAGGCGATCAGCACGGTCTTCCATATAACGCATGATGTCGTGACACAGACGCTCAGTGCCCAGCTTGGAGATGGCCGAGATCACGTAAACCGGACCAGTCCACTCCAGGCGATCAACGATTTCCTTGACGCGAGCATCGTGCTCTTCTTCAAGGATCTGGTCGCACTTGTTCAGCACCAGCCAGCGATCACGCTCAGCCAGGGACGGACTGAACTTGGTCAACTCGCTGACGATTACTTCAGCAGCATCCGGCGCACTGGTGTCATCCAGTGGCGCCATGTCCACGAGGTGCAGCAGCAAACGGGTACGCGACAAGTGCTTGAGGAAACGAATCCCCAGGCCGGCGCCATCGGAAGCACCTTCGATCAGCCCCGGAATGTCCGCAACCACGAAGCTCTTCCAGCGATCGACGCTGACCACACCCAGGTTCGGCACCAACGTGGTGAACGGGTAGTCGGCGACTTTCGGCTTGGCGGCCGATACCGAGCGGATAAAGGTACTTTTACCGGCATTCGGCAAGCCCAGCAGACCGACGTCAGCCAGTACTTTCATTTCCAGCTTGAGATCACGCGCCTCACCCGGCTTACCCGGAGTGGTCTGACGCGGAGCGCGGTTGGTACTGGATTTGAAACGGGTGTTACCCAGACCGTGCCAGCCACCGTGAGCCACCAGCAGCTTCTGACCAGCCTTGGTCAGGTCGCCGATCACTTCTTGAGTGGCCGCATCGATGACAGTGGTGCCAACCGGTACGCGCAGCACCAGCTCTTCACCTTTTTTGCCAGTGCAGTCGGTGCTACCACCGTTGGAACCGCGCTCGGCATCGAAGTGACGGGTGTAACGGTAGTCGACCAGGGTGTTGAGGTTTTCGTCGGCGATCATGTAGACCGAGCCGCCATCACCACCATCACCGCCGTTCGGGCCGCCGTTTTCAATGAATTTTTCGCGACGGAAGCTCATGCAACCGTTACCGCCGTCACCAGCCTTTACTCGAATCGATACTTCATCAACAAACTTCATAACAAAACGCCTCTCGCCATACGGACGAGCCGAAAAAATCTAGACATAAGACTCTTGCAAAAATGAGCGCAGCGACCTCATTCAACGACCGCAAAAACGTGCGCTGGAGCCCATCACAAACAGCTTTGCAAGAGACTCACCCCACAAACGAAAAAGCCCCGTCGCAAGACAGGGCTTTTCCAGCAACCACGTAATTATGCCGCGACGACGTCAGTCTTCGGGACAATGCTTACGTAACGGCGGTTGAAAGCGCCTTTTACTTCAAACTTGATCACGCCGTCGATTTTCGCGAACAGAGTGTGATCTTTACCCATGCCAACACCGTAACCGGCGTGGAATTGGGTGCCGCGCTGACGCACGATGATGTTGCCCGGAATGATAACCTGGCCGCCATACATCTTCACGCCAAGGCGTTTGGCTTCTGAGTCGCGACCGTTACGGGTACTACCACCAGCTTTTTTGTGTGCCATGAGTCAATTCTCCTAGTGAGGAATTAGGCTGAAATTAAGCCTGAATACCGGTGATTTTGATCTCGGTGTACCACTGGCGGTGGCCCATACGCTTCATGTGGTGCTTACGACGACGGAACTTGATGATGCGGACTTTATCGTGACGACCTTGGGAGATCACTTCAGCCACAACGGTAGCGCCAGCAACAACTGGAGCGCCGATGTTCACGTCATCGCCATTGGCGACCAACAGAACGCGATCAAAAGTAACGGATTCGCCGGTAGCGATTTCCAGTTTTTCGATCTTCAGGTATTCACCTGGGGCGACCTTGTATTGCTTGCCACCAGTAACAATTACTGCGTACGACATGGTATTTCTCCGATAATCCTGCTCACCCAGCTCTTTATAAGAAGAGGTATTGGCTGGCATGGCTGCATAGGGCTGGAAGGCCTGTTTGCAATTGCGTAAGGCAGGTGCTGCCCAGGAAGTTCAGGGTGCGCGATTGTACGCAAGCTGCCGGAGCGATGCAAGAGGCCGTCTATCGTGCCTTGACACCCGCCGACGTGGGTCCTAGCATGCCGCGCAACCCTTCTGGAGCAACTGTCGCTGATGCAACCCCAAGCTTTCTACCGCGCGGTGGCGGACGATTTTAGCGCCGTCGACGGCATCATCAAGAAGCAGCTGACTTCCCGAGTGCCGCTGGTATCGAAAATCGGCGATTACATTACCTCGGCTGGCGGTAAACGCCTTCGTCCTTTATTAGTGTTGCTGTGTGGCAAGGCGCTAGGCCGTGAAGGCGATGACCTGCGCCTGCTGGCGGCAACCATCGAATTCCTGCACACCGCGACCCTGCTGCACGACGACGTGGTCGACATGTCAGGCATGCGCCGTGGCCGCTCGACGGCAAACGCCATGTGGGGCAACGCACCGAGCGTGCTGGTTGGCGACTTCCTCTATTCGCGTTCCTTCGAAATGATGGTCGAACTGGGCTCCATGCCGGTCATGAAGATCCTTTCGCAAGCGACCCGCATCATCGCCGAAGGCGAAGTGTTGCAGCTGTCGAAGGTCCGTGACGCCAGCACCACTGAAGAAACCTACATGGAAGTCATCCGCGGCAAGACTGCGATGCTCTTCGAAGCGTCGACCCACAGCGCCGCCGCTCTTTGCGAAGCCACGTCGGAACAGGCTGAAGCACTGCGCACCTTTGGCGACCACCTGGGCGTGGCTTTCCAGCTGGTGGACGACCTGCTGGACTACAAGGGCGATGCCGAAACCCTGGGCAAGAACGTCGGTGACGATCTGGCCGAAGGCAAGCCAACCCTGCCGCTGATCTTCACCATGCGCGAAGGCACGCCAGAGCAAGCTGCGCTGGTGCGCAAGGCGATCCAGAAAGGCGGCATCGAAGACCTGGAAAGCATCCGCGAAGCGGTAGAAGCGTCTGGTTCGCTGGAATATACCGCGCAACTGGCTCGTGATTACGTGGCCCGGGCTATCAAGTGCCTCGACGCACTGCCTGCCAGCGAATACCGCGATGCACTGGTCGAATTGAGCGAATTTGCGGTCGCCCGCACGCACTGATCCCACCTGTTAGAACCCGGCTCCTACAAAGATCGCGCTGCCCCACCATCCGCCAAAAACCCTATATAATGTGCGCTTTTTAGCGATCCTGAATCCAAGGAGCTTTAGTGAGCACGTTGCCACCCTGCCCAAAATGCAATTCCGAATACACCTATGAAGACGGCGCACAGCTGATCTGCCCCGAGTGCGCGCACGAATGGTCTGCCAGCGGTGAAGCTGACGTGGCGTCCGATGACACGGTGAAAAAGGATTCGGTCGGCAACGTCCTGCAGGACGGCGACACCATCACCGTGATCAAGGACCTCAAGGTCAAAGGCACGTCGCTGGTGGTCAAGGTCGGCACCAAGGTCAAGAACATCCGCCTGTGCGATGGCGACCACGACATCGACTGCAAGATCGACGGCATCGGCCCGATGAAGCTCAAATCCGAGTTCGTCAGAAAAGTCTGAACCTGCTGTATTCCATCCCGCGCCCTGCGTGGGATGGTGCTTCGCCCTCCCCCGTTTCAATCCGCAAACACGAGATATAGCCAAACGCCAGCCGTTTGACCTTGCGCAGTCTTTACCCAGAAAAAATCCCGATCCGCCAATAGGCCCTTGCTATTTTATGAATAAGAATTATTCTCATTGAAATCCGTCAATGGAGATGAGACTCATGACTTACTTAATCGATGCCTGGCTCGACCGCCCACACCCTTACCTCAGGATCCTGCATCGGGAAACCGGGGAAGTCTGTGCGGTACTTGAAGAAGAAGCGCTGAATGAACTGCAGGATCAGGGTGACCTGGACGTCAATGGCCTGAGTTCCAGCGAGCCACTGGTGCTAAAGGAACTGGTGCGTAATCTGTTTCTGTTCTGCTATGCCCGGGCGTTGCGCCCCAGCAGTGAACTGCACCACAGGATCGAGATATGAAAAAGTCCGAAAATCCTTGTAGGAGCAAAGCTTGCTCGCGATACAGACGATTTGGTTTCGCCTTGAAAACGAGTTGATGCCATCGCGGGCAAGCCATGCTCCTACAGGGGGGATTACAGAACGTCGAGCAGTTCGACGTCGAATACCAGTACGCTGTGCGGCGGAATGCTGCCAACGCCTTGAGCGCCGTAAGCCAGTTCGCTCGGCACGTACAGACGCCATTTGCTACCGGCGTTCATCAGTTGCAGGGCTTCGGTCCAGCCAGCGATCACGCCGCCAACCGGGAACTCTGCAGGCTGGCCGCGCTCGTAGGAGCTGTCGAACACAGTGCCGTCGATCAGGGTGCCGTGGTAGTGAGTACGCACTTGATCTTCACGGGTTGGCTTGGCGCCTTCACCGGCAGTCAATACTTCGAATTGCAGGCCGGAAGCCAGGGTGGTGATGCCATCACGCTTGGCGTTTTCAGCCAGGAAAGCCAGGCCTTCGCCAGCAGCCGCTTCAGCTTTGGCAGCCGCTTCGGCCTGCATGATTTCGCGGATCACCTTGAAGCTCGCGGACATTTCTTCCTGGCCAACACGGCTTTCCTTGCCGGCGAAGGCATCGGTCAGGCCAGCCAGGATCGCGTCCAGGCTAACGCCCGGTGGCGGGTTGTCGCGCAGTTGGTCGCCCAGCTGACGGCCAATACCGTAGCTGACGCGGGTTTCGTCGGTGGACAGATTTACTTCGGACATGACACTGCTCCGCTGTGCGGACGGCTCGGGAACTTGCCGTGCGTGCACAGCGCGTCCCGGAGCGCCCGGAACCAAAAGGGCCAGCAGACTAGCACAGATGCCGTAGCGTTGATTAGGACCTCAGTGGTGCCATGCGCTCTGGAAGGCGAGTTGCACCTTCAGGTTTTCCTCTGCATTGGAAACAAGCCCGCACATTTCATCATGAACCAGGGTATGCACAAGGTTGAATGGCAATGTGGGGAAGTCATGGAGTATCTGACGCGCATGCTCGACCGAACGCAGATTGAACATTTGGTCATGGGCATCACTCAAGGGATACGCTGCGCCATGCATGCGTGCTTCCAGCAAGTAGATCCCGCCTTCCATGGAGATCAGGTTCAGCTCATCGATTTTCCCTGCGATGGCATAAGCACGTAATTCAACAAGGTTCATGGAGGCACCCCTACAGTGACGAGCCGAGACTACTTACAGGGATAGGCTTCGGCGCATCAAAGTACAAGCCAGAAACAACACCGCCCGTCCGGTTCGACCGAATAACCCTTGTAGGAGCATGGCTTGCCCGCGATGGCATCACCGCTGTTTATCGTCAGACCGAGGTGCAGCCATCGCAGGCAAGCCTTGCTCCTACAGGGGTTGGGCGAATCAGTGCTTGGTCAGCTTGTCCAGGTAGCCCATGGCGAACGCCGATATCACGAACGTCATGTGAATGATCACGTACCACTTCAAATGCTCGGGATCGACGTTCTTGGCATCCATGAAGATCCGCAGCAGGTGGATAGAGGAAATCGCCACGATAGAAGCCGCCACTTTCATCTTCAGTGAAGATGAATCCATGGTGCCCAGCCAGTTGAGCTTTTCCTTGTGTTCGTCGATGTCCAGTTCAGAGACGAAGTTCTCGTAACCGGAAATCATCACCATCACCAGCAAACCGCCCACCAGCGCCATGTCGATCAGCGACAGCAGCACCAGAATCAGATCCGACTCCGCCATCGAGAATACGTTAGGGATAACGTGGAAAACTTCCTGAAAGAACTTCAGCGCCAGAGCCAGTAGCCCGAGGGACAGTCCGAAGTAGATTGGCGCCAGCAGCCAGCGGGAGGCGTACATTGCGTTTTCGATAAAGCGTTCCATTGAATCTCACACAGGGTTGGAAATGGCGGCGAGTATATCAGCCACCTGTCTATACCCAGAAGCAGCCAGAAACCGTCGAGAAATCCGCCACCTGCGCGTGTGTCACAAAGTTTTTCTGCTAGTGTCCAGACTATTGACCGCTCAGCGACATCGGACAGGAAGACTGGAAAATGGATGTGCGATTGCCTTTATCGAGTGCCGGTATCTGCCTGATTCTGCTGATGAGCGGCTGCTCGCCCGGCGAGGATAAGCATCAGGTCAGCCTCGAGGAAAAAACCGCGCAGTTCGAGCAGTCACTGGATCAGATCCAGGACCCGAAACTCAAGGACGCGGTCTCCGAACTCGGCGGTTCACTCCTGCTGCTTGAACGTGCGCAGCTCAAACTCGACAGCAAACCGGTGGAAACCGAATACGGCGAAGATGCCCTCGCCGTGCTCAAGCACTACCCCACGCCCCAGGCCCTGGTCGACACCTACATCAATGGCCTGTTTGTGCTGCACAAGGATTCCAGCTCCGATTACCTGACCGACCTGCAACCGGTGTTCCCCTTCAATTTCAGTATTCCGGCAGCGTTCCTGTTCCCCCATGGCCTGGAATGGCAGTCGGTGACACTGAGCAACAAACGAGTCATCCCCTTCCAGCCCGAATGGTCGGAAACCGATCCCGGCATTCAACTCAGCCCGTCGAGTTCCAACCTGACCAACCCCGATGACCTGACGGTGACTTACCCTTTCATCGAAGGCCTGGATGTCGACAAAAAAAACCAGCCGCAACCGGTGAGCCTGCAAGGCAAAGTCGAAGTGATCGCACCGCACCGGCTCTATAGCTTCGACCTGAGCAAAAAGGACGTTGGCCAGACCCGCACCAACGACAACCTCAGCGTGACCCTGTTGAAGCTTGAAAAGAACTACGCCGAGATCGAATACACCAACAGCGCGCCAGTGGCCCCCGAAGTCGGTGAAACGCCGCTGAACCCCCTGATTGTCCAGGCCAAAGACACCACCGGGCAATTTCTCTCGCGGGCCGGCTCGATCAACGAAACCGCCACGCAAATTGCCTTCTATCAAAAACAACTGGCGAAAATGCAGCAACAAAAGGCCTGGAGCGAGGCGTTCGAACATCAGCTCGATGAAGAACAGCGCACGTTCGAGAAGCAGCAGGGCCAGCACTATTCCAAGGTGTATTTCAACGGGCCGATCGAGACCCTTGAAGTCAGCCTGCTGGACTTCTCGAGCGTCACCGTAACCCGCAAGGACCTGAAGCTGACGGTACTGAGCTTCGACACGCATACCACGGCAAAAACCATTCAGCCGCTGACCTTGCCGGTGGTGGTGTACGACGATCAGGTACCGAACTGGCTCAAGGGCGCGACACTGAGTGAGGAACAGCTGAAAAAAAGCATCAACGTCAATCAGTCGGTGGAGGACCCGAGCGCAGCGCGTATCGAGTTCACTCACCCTAGAAGCTTCAATGACGAATTGCTTGGCAACTCTTTCAGCCCCGGCGACAGCCCGGTCAGTTTTTTTACCGCGGACAGTAACGGCAAACGCGATGAACCGATCGAACTGCCACCAGAGGCTTACCAGGTCGACCCTCTGCGCGGCACGATCACCTATGACCTGAACCTGTTTACGCAAACACCGGCCTTCGCAGTGGGCTCCATGCCGTTGTTTCTGGCCACCGTCGACAAACAGACGCTCGACACCCGCAAATTACCCAAGGGCCTGGAGCTCAAAGGCAATGCGCTGATGGTGGATGTGAAGTTGTTTCCTGCGCAGGACTGGCGATTTTTCACCAAGGATGACAGCGGGAACTACCTGAAGGAGATTCTTGCGGTCACGCACGACGCCAGTGCCGATGGCCCGGCGTTATTTGACGTGCACTACTTCTATGGCCAGCCCACACAACTGGAAAGTTATCAGCGAACCGACCTCGCCACCGTGCAGTACGGTTTCGAAGTCAAACTGGCCAAGGCTGATATGAGCCAGCTTGATCAATAAGCCGCTCAGTGATCGGGCCGATACTCGAACCCGCCGAGATTGCGGCAACGGCCACCATTGATTTCCCGCAGTTGGGCTTGCAGGTGCAGGCACCAGATTTGTGGATCGTCGGCCAGTTCGTAGCCGTGCAGGGTCAAGCTTTCAACGATGGTGTCGAGGATGGATTCAGCCACGAAAGGGCCATGAAACGGGCCTTGCGCCTTGATGGCCGAGGGTTGCTCGCCAGCCATTCCGGCGGCGAAGAGCAGGGTCCACATGCCCGTATCTCCCGCCAGAGGGCGGATAGCACATTCGATACGGGTGACAAGGCCCAGGCATTGACGGGTAAGGCAGAGGTTGCGCGACATGGCGGCGACCCTCGGTAGATCCGGTATTCAGCCCCCCACGGGAAGGCTGTCTCGATCCTGTGATTACTGTCGATATCCCTGAACCAGAGAATAGAAGAAAAGTTTGACTAGCACGCCAGGCGAGACCAGAAGGCGCCGAATGGTCATTGTGTGAAGATTGACGCCAGAGTGATGGCACTTTCGGCATACACCACAATAAATTGTGGGAGCCGAGCTTGCTCGCGATAGCGGACTTTCAACCAACAAAGATGTTGAATGTCAGTGCCTCATCGCGAGCAAGCTCGGCTCCCACAGGAGGTGTATGAACTCAGCTCAAAACCGCGTCACGCTGGTTTTGTTTCGGCCAACGCCTCCTGCGCCATCTCTTTCTCGGCTTCCTTGAGGTCTTCCTCGCTGATCATCTCGGCAATCACCCGCAGACGCTCCACCACCCGCGCATTGACGCTGCCTTCGGGGAATTCGCCATTTTCATCCGGCGCACCTGCCGGTTCGCCCACCAACAGGCTCAAGGCTTCGTCCGCCTGACGCACCGCGTAGACATGGAACTGCCCCGCGCGCACGGCGGCCAGCACTTTCTCGTCGAGCATCAGCGTGGCAACGTTCGCCTGCGGAATGATCGCCCCTTGATGGCCGGTCAGCCCGCGCGCTTCGCAAAGCCGGAAGAAACCTTCGATCTTCTCGTTGACCCCGCCCACGGCCTGCACTTCGCCGAACTGGTTGATGGACCCGGTGATCGCAAAGCACTGCTTGAGCGGTGTTTTCGACAAGGCCGAAATCAGCGTGCACGCCTCGCCCAGCGACGCACTGTCACCATCGACATACCCGTAGGACTGTTCCAGGGCGATGCTCGCGGAAATGGCCAGCGGGAACTCCTGGGCGTAACGACTGCCCAGATACCCGGTGAGGATCATCACGCCTTTTGAGTGAATCGGCTGGCCGAGGTTAACTTCGCGCTCGATGTCGACGATGCCACTGCCACCTGGATACACCGTGGCGGAAATCCGCGCGGGCACACCGAAGGCCGAGTCGCCGACTTCCAGCACCGTCAGCCCGTTGCACTTGCCGACCGCCGCGCCATCGGTGTCGATCAGGATGATACCGGCCAGCATGTCGTCGAGAATCCGCGCTGAAACGCGCCCGGTACGCGTGGCCTTGGCCTTGAGCGCACGCTCTATATGCCCGGCGTCGGTCATTTCATCGCCGGCCAGGTGGCGAATGAAGTCCGCCTCGCTGACCAGTTGGAACAGATCACCGATACGCGCCGACAAGCGCCCCTGATGCTCGGCCAGGCGTGCGCTGTACGTGGCCAGACGCGCCACCGCATCGGCCGTCAATGGGGCCATGCCTTCTTCGGAGGTGCGGGTTTTGAGCAACTGGGCAAACTGCTCCAGGCTCTCGTCGACCATCGGGATGTCTTCGTCGAAGTCCACCAGGACGCGGAACATTTCCTGGAAGTCCGGATCGAGGTCTTGCAGCGTGTAATACAGCTGGCGGGCACCGATGATGACGACTTTGACCGCCAACGGAATGTGTTGCGGCGTCAGGGTCACGGTGGCCAGTCGACCCAGCTCACCCAGCGGCGATTCCATTTTCAGCTTGCGCGATTGCAGGGCGCGCTTTAGCGCATCCCACACGAACGGCTCACTGAGCATTTTTTCCGCTTCAAGGATCAGGAAGCCGCCGTTGGCCCGGTGCAAGGCACCCGGACGCAGCTGCCGATAGGTGGTGTACAACGCGCCCTGATCGGTGCTGTATTCAATCCGGCCAAACAGGTTTTCGTACGTCGGGTGCGGCTCGAACACCACCGGCGCACCGCCGCTGGCCGAATGCCCGACCACCAGGCTTGGTGCGTATTGCTCTTCCAGCAACTTGCGGGCAATGGCGTCGGTTTTGCTGTCGTCGACCAGTTGCTCGACAACCGTTTTCAGCAAATAAACCTGCATCGCTTGCAGGTAACCGCACACCGCCGCGTTCTCGGCGTACTTCTCCGACAACGGCGACAACAGCGGCTGCAAGGCCAGGGTGATGGTTTCTTCGTTGAGGTGGCGCAGTTGATTGCTCGACTCACGCTTCCATTGCGGCAGGCTGGCGAGCTCCTCGTTCAGGCGCTCCTCCAGGACGGAAATATCTTCGTGGAAACGTTCGCGATCAGCTTCCGGCAACTGGGCGAATTCCGCTTCATCCAGCGCCTTGCCTTCGCTCATCGGGGTAAACGCGATGTTGCTGGCGTCGCGATACAGGGCGACTTCTTTTTCCAGGGCCAGGCGCTCGATGACGTCCAGCGCCTTGTCGTAGCGCTGATTGAAGGCGCGGTCGATGGCGCTTTTCTTCTGCTGGTAGGACGGGTGTTCGAACACCGCCGGAAAGGTCGCCAGCAAGTTATCGATCAAGCCGTTGATGTCGCCGATGAAAGCACCCGCGGTGCCCGACGGCAATTCCAGGGCGCGCGGCTCGCGCGGCTCATCAAAATTGTTGACGTAGACCCAGTCCGCCGGGGTCTGCAGGCGTTTGCCTTCGGCCTTCAGGTAGCGTTTGACGAAAGAAAACCGGCCGGTACCGGGCTCGCCCATGACAAAGACGTTGTAACCGGGGCGTGGCATGGCCACACCGAACTGCAAGGCTTCAACCGCACGTTCCTGGCCAAGCACACCGCGAAAGGGCTCCAGATCATTGGTGGTAGAGAAGCTGAACTGTTCAGCGGAAAACGGACGGGTCAGCGCTTCAGGCGCTAGACGCAAGCTGGCAGCAACAGGATCAGGCATCGGGCTTCCTTACATCAGGCGGGGCAGATAGCGGCATTCTGGCGCTGCCCATACCTCACTTGCAAGGCGCACCTCCAGCCAAAGCATAGTCAAAGGGCCATCCCCAGGCGGGCCGGGGCTAAACCAATGATTTCAACGAATGTTTTGCAAAAAATCACGGAACCCCGTGATCCTGCCTAAACTCCAAACTGCGCGGCTGGATAAATAACCGGCCCACTGGCGCCAGAATGGGCCAGAACCCCCTAGTCCATCGGTATGCACACAAAGAGAACATAGCTATGAAACGGATTCTTCTCGGTACTCTCTTCACCGCTGTATCCCTCAACGCCATGGCGCAAGCTCCAGGCGGCCCGGATTGCGGTTGGGGCAACATGCTGTTCGAAGGTCAGCGTGGCACCCCGGCTCACTTCATGGCCTCCACCACCAACGGCACCTCCGGCAACGCAACCTTCGGTATGACCTCCGGCACCAACGGCTGCGCAACGAATGCATCGCTGACCTACGGCGGCAAATCCTGGATTGCCATGAATGGCATGATGAACGAGCTGTCCGAAGACATGGCCAAAGGTCAGGGCGAAGCGCTGACCACTTACGCGGTGGTACTGGGCGTGGCGCCGGAAGACCGTGCGCATTTCGCTGCGGTGACTCACGAACACTTCCAGCAAATTTTCAGCAAGGCTGACGTGACCGCTGAAGACGTGCATACCAACACCCTGGCCGTTCTGAAGAGCGATCCGCGTCTGGCCAAGTACGCCACTCAAGCTTAAGCTCGAACCGCCCGCTCCTTTCGGGGAGCGGATTTATTTTTTGGCCCGCCCCTCTTTGGGTCTTTGTTTTTTTCGACTTTAAGTTGCTCACTATGCTCAAACGCCTTGCCTGGCTGGCGCTCTGTGTCTGTGCCCCGTTGTCCGCCGCGCCACATCTGGACAATCAACGTTTGCAGCAACTGGCCAATGACCCCTTCTGGATTTCCCTGGGCCACTACGAAACCGCCAAGCTTGGCGGCTGGCGCAGCTATGTCAGCGACCAGAAGTTCTTTCTTGCGCCTGATGGCAACGAACATCCCGACCATGAACTGGCCGCGACCGTGCAAGCGCTGTACGCCCCGGCCAGTGCCGGCGAACAACACGCCCAATGCGTTTACCCGGCCCGCACCCGCTGGTTGAAAGCCCAGCTCAATCTGACGGACCTGCCGACACTGGACTGCGCCGAGTTCAAGCAATGGTTCAAGGACGTCTCGCCCGACAGCGCGGTGATGATTTTCCCGGCGGCGTACTTGAACAGTCCGTCTTCAATGTTTGGCCACACGTTATTGCGCATCGACCAGAAAGACGTGCAGAGCGACCATACCGCCCTGCTCAGTTATGCCATCAATTTTGGTGCCTACATCGAAGGTTCGGACAACAGCATCCTTTACGCCTGGAAAGGCTTGATGGGCGGTTACCCGGGCCTGTTTGCGCTGGTGCCGTATCAGGAGAAGCTCTCGGAATACCGCAGTCTGGAGAACCGCGACCTGTGGGAATACCGGCTGAACCTGACCCAGCCAGAAACCGCACGCATGGTCGAGCACGTCTGGGAGTTGAAACAGATCAAGTTCGATTACTTCTTCTTCGACGAAAACTGCTCCTATCGCCTGCTCGAATTGCTGCAGGTGGCGCGACCGAGCCTGCGCCTGACCGAGCAATTCCCGCTGACCGCCATCCCCACCGACACCGTCAAAGCGGTCAAGGAAGCCGGGCTGGTCGAGTCGATAACGTATCGCCCGTCCCGCGAGCGTGAATTGTTGAGTCGCGCCGAACCGCTGAACGCTGATGAACAGCAATGGGTGCTGAACGTCAGCGCGGATCAGAAACAGTTGCAGGCCCCCGCCTTCAAGGCTCAACCCAAAGACCGCCAGGCGCTGATCATCGACGCCGCTTATCGCTTGGAACGCTACCGCGCCAACGGCCAGGAACGCGACCCGGCGCGGGCGCAACGCAGTTTCGAACTGCTGCGGGCGATCAACCAGAACCCCGCACCGGAACTGGACATCCCGCGACCCGGCCTGCCCGAGGACGGCCATGAATCGCGCACCTGGCAGGCCGGCATCGGCACCCGGGGCGATAAAGCATTTGGCGAGTACGGCCTGCGCATGGCCTATCACGATCTCAACGACAACGCCGAAAGCTTCCCGCTCGGCGCACAGATCGAAATCCTGCAAATGAAACTGCGCCAGTACGAAGGCAATCAATGGCAGTTTCAGCAGCTAGACCTGGCAACGATTCGCTCACTGACCCCGCGCAACGAGCTGCTGCAACCGCTGTCGTGGCAGGTGACCGGCGGTCTGGAGCGCGTGCCGGGCAAGCATGACGACGAAACCCTGGTCAGCCACGTCAATGGCGGTGGCGGCGGCACCTGGCAACTGGGTGACGACCTGCTCGGCTTTGCCTTGGGCACCGTGCGCGTTGAACACAATAACGACTTCGCCGCTTTCATCGCCCCGGCGGCGGGCTTCAACACCGGTGTACTGTGGAACAACCCGCTGGGCAATTTCAGCCTGGAGACCAAAGGCGACTTCTTCACCAATGGCGAAGTGCGCCGAAACATCAGCCTGAATCAGCAGTGGGAACTGTCGCGTAACCTGGGCCTGCGCCTGAGTGCCCAGCGCGAATTCAGTCACCTCGCCACACCCGAGAATGAAGTGATGCTAGAGGTGAAGTGGTATCACTATTGACGTAAATCCCTGTGAGAGCGGGCTTGCCCGCGATAGCGATTTACCATTCATCATCAATACTGACTGATAGCCCATTGAACAGCCTCGTCCGCGCCCATCGCTCGCCATGAGTCGTACGCAGACATCCACCGAAACTAAAAGCCTGCAACCATGGCCCAAACCCTATAACGGGAGATCACCATGAGCCGCGCATTCGTCAACGAAGATAACGCTGCCGCGCAAGCCGATCAGCCGGTCGAACGGCAGGTCAGTGCGCAGCCCAATTACGTCACGCCCCAAGGCTTGAGCCTGTTACAGGGCAAGGTCGCTGTACTGCAAGCCCTGCATGCCGAGCAGTCCGCCAAGGGCGAACAGGCCGACAAACAGCGCGTGGCAGATCTGGAACGGGACCTGCGCTACTTCAAACAACGCCTAAGCAGCGCTCAAGTCGTGCCGCTCGCCACCTCGACGGTAAAAGTGCAGATCGGCAGCTGGGTCACTTACGCCGACGAACACGACACCGAACACCGTGTGCAATTGGTCGGCGAGGATCAGGCCGATGCCGCGCATGGCCTGATCAATTGGGACTCGCCACTGGGGCGCGCGTTGCTGGGTGCACCACTGCAAGATGAAGTGCTGTGGCAACGCCCCGCCGGAGATCAATTCATTGAAGTTATCCGCATCGAACCGGCTTAAACCACGCCTTGGGCAAGCATGGCGTCGGCGACTTTAACGAAGCCGGCGATGTTCGCACCTTTTACGTAATTGACCCGCCCGTTCTCTTCGCCGTAATGCACGCAGGCGTGATGGATCGACTGCATGATCGCGTGGAGCTTGTTGTCCACTTCACCGCCGGTCCACAACAGGCGCATGGCGTTCTGCGACATTTCCAGCCCGCTCACGGCAACGCCGCCGGCATTCGACGCCTTGCCTGGCGCGAACAAAATGTCTGCTTCAATGAACACGTCCACGGCCTCAAGGGTCGTCGGCATGTTCGCGCCTTCCGCCACGCACATGCAGCCGTTACGCAACAAGGTGCGAGCGGCCTCGGCATCGAGCTCGTTTTGTGTCGCGCACGGCAGTGCGATGTCACAGCTCAGGGACCACGGGAGTTCGCCGCCACGGAATTCCAGACCAAAACGGCTGGCCAGTTCGCGGATACGACCGCGCTGGACGTTTTTCAGCTCCAGCACGGCCAGCCACTGCTCTTCGGTCAAACCGCTTTCGCAGTACAGCGTGCCTTCGGAATCAGACAGCGAAATAACCTTGCCCCCAAGGTCCATCACCTTGCGTGCAGCGTATTGCGCGACGTTGCCGGAGCCGGAGATCGCCACGCGTTTGCCCTCGACCGTCAATCCGCGACGCTTGAGCATCTCTTCGGCGAAGTAGACACAACCAAAACCGGTGGCTTCCGGGCGAATCAGACTGCCGCCATAGCTCGGGCCTTTACCGGTCAGCACGCTGGTGAACTGGTTACTCAGGCGCTTGTACTGGCCGAACAGGAAGCCGATCTCCCGGGCGCCGACACCAATGTCACCGGCCGGCACATCCACATCGGCACCGATGTGGCGGTACAACTCGCTCATGAACGCCTGGCAGAAGCGCATGACTTCGGCGTCGCTTTTGCCCTTAGGGTCGAAATCCGAACCGCCCTTGCCACCGCCCATTGGCAGTGAAGTCAGGGAGTTTTTGAACGTCTGCTCGAAAGCGAGGAACTTCAGCACGCCCAGATTCACCGAGGGATGGAAGCGCAAGCCACCCTTGTACGGGCCGATCGCGCTGTTCATCTGGACGCGGAACCCGCGATTGACCTGCACCTTGCCCTGATCGTCGACCCAGGAAACCCGAAAAACAACCGCCCGCTCCGGCTCACAAATACGCTCCAGAATGCCGGAGGTCAGATAGTGTGGATTGGCTTCGAGAAACGGCCACAGGCTACGCAAGACCTCTTCAACCGCTTGGTGAAACTCGGGTTGATCCGGGTCGCGTTTTTTCAGGCGCGCAAGGAAGGATTCGACGGATTCGATCATGGAAAAGTCTCGGCAAATTTATTGTCGTTGGAGGAGATTGAGCCGGACTGTAACAAACGATTCATGCACGAGAACAGCGCATAACGTCGCATTTATGAAATTAAATGGTGCGCAGGATATAAATTAATCTGGTTTTTTAGCTTTTTTGCACCTGAATGGGGATTCACAACTCAAGTCTTGCACCATCAGGTACACCGTCTTCGCGGGCAAGCCCGCTCCCACTGTGTCCGTGAAGCTTTGCGTATCCCGGGCAATCCACATTCCCGTGGGAGCGGGCTTTCCTGCGATGAATTCACCGCGATCCCACTGAAAAACGCATAAAAAAACGGAGCCCCGAAGGCTCCGTTTTTCATGCAACCGACCCGGTATCAGGCCAGTTTTTTGTGCCGTACACGATGCGGCTGGGCAGCTGCTTCGCCGAGACGCTTTTTGCGATCGGCTTCGTATTCGGTGTAGTTGCCTTCGAAGAACACCGCTTGCGAGTCGTCTTCGTACGCCAGGATGTGAGTCGCGACGCGGTCAAGGAACCACCGATCGTGAGAGATCACAATGGCGGCGCCCGGGAAGTCCAGCAGTGCTTCTTCCAGGGAACGCAGGGTTTCAACGTCGAGGTCGTTGGACGGTTCGTCGAGCAGCAGGACGTTGCCGCCCTCCTTCAGGGTCAGGGCCAGGTGCAAGCGACCGCGCTCACCACCGGACAGGTCCTTGACGAACTTCTGCTGATCGCCGCCCTTGAAGTTGAAACGCCCCACGTAGGTACGCGACGGAATCTCGTAGTTGCCGATGCGGATCTGATCCGAACCGTCGGAGATTTGCTGGAACACAGTCTTGCTGCCGTCCAGGTCTTCGCGGCTCTGATCGACGCACGCCAGTTGCACGGTTTCGCCGACTTCGATGCTGCCCGAATCCGGCGTTTCCTTGCCCATCAGCATGCGGAACAGGGTCGATTTACCGGCACCGTTACCACCGATCACGCCAACGATGGCGCCTTTAGGCATGGAGAACGACAGGTTGTCGATCAGCACGCGATCGCCATACCCCTTGGAAACGTTCTTGAATTCGATGACCTTGTCGCCCAGGCGCGGACCGGCCGGGATGTAGATCTCGTTGGTTTCGCTGCGCTTCTGGAATTCCTGCGATTGCATTTCTTCGAAGCGTTGCAGACGAGCCTTGGATTTGGACTGGCGGGCCTTGGCGCCTTGGCGCACCCACTCCAGTTCTTCCTTCATGGCTTTTTCGTGGGCCGACTGCTGCTTGGATTCGGCAGCCAGACGATTGGACTTGGCTTCAAGCCAACCCGAATAGTTGCCTTCGTACGGGATGCCGGCACCGCGGTCGAGTTCCAGAATCCAGCCGGCGACGTTGTCCAGGAAGTAACGGTCGTGCGTGATCGCAACCACGGTACCCGGGAAATCGTGCAGGAAGTGCTCCAGCCAGGCGACGGAATCGGCGTCCAGGTGGTTGGTTGGTTCGTCGAGCAGCAGCATGTCCGGAGCGGACAGCAGCAGGCGGCACAGGGCCACGCGACGCTTTTCACCACCGGACAGGAATTCGACTTTCGCGTCCCATGCTGGCAGGCGCAGCGCATCGGCGGCGACTTCCAGTTGACGCTCAAGGTTGTGACCGTCGCTGGCCTGCAGAATGGCTTCGAGCTTGGCCTGTTCAGCCGCCAGCTTGTCAAAGTCGGCATCTTCTTCAGCGTAAGCCGCGTAGACCTCGTCCAGGCGCGCCTGGGCGTTCTTGATCACGCTGACCGCTTCCTCAACCACTTCACGCACGGTTTTGGTCGGGTCCAGGATCGGTTCCTGTGGCAGGTAGCCGATGTTCAGTTCCGGCATCGGACGGGCTTCGCCTTCGAACTCGGTGTCGACGCCGGCCATGATTTTCAGCAACGTGGACTTACCCGAACCGTTGAGGCCGAGTACGCCGATCTTGGCGCCAGGGAAGAACGACAGAGAAATGTTTTTCAGGATTTCCCGCTTCGGCGGAACCACTTTGCCCAGCCGATGCATGGTGAAGACGTATTGAGCCATGGAGAACCTTGGGTCAGTGACAGATGAATGATTGGAGCGCAGGCGAAGCCTGGCCAGACTGTGCGCGTCGTCCGATTGATGGCGATCAATACGTGCACGCTGAAAAAGTCTGAGTCTAGGAGCTGGAACGCTCCCGCGTAACCGGCAAAGCTACCTGATTGACGGAAGGCAGTCCAGCCGACAGGGGCTGGCACTTAGCCACAACTCAAGGCATGCTAGCCGCCCTTCGGGCGTCAGGCTTATAGTGCACGTCGCGCCAGTCCAGTCAAACCGCAGGATTCCAGTTTGTCTAATGCCACTCCGCCAGCTTTCGTGAGCGCTCCCAGTCCTGCGACCGGCTCGCCCCTGCGTGGAACCCTGAAAGGCGCGCTGGCGACACTTGTTCTGTTGCTGCTCGCCCTGCTGTTCTGGCAGTTGCTGGATCAACTTCGCGAAACCCAGAAACACCAGCGCCAATACACCATCGATTACACCGCCGACCTGGCTGCGCAAGTCAGCCTGAACATGGCGCTCAACGCGCAAATCGCCCTCAACCTGCTACCGATCGTCGAACAACCGCAAAGCGCCGACGAACAGCGGGCGTTACTGCGCAAGCTGCAACAGTCATTACCGGAACTACGCAGCCTGGCGTTGCTCAGCCCCTCCGGGAAAATCCTCAACGACAGCGCCGATGACAGTCAGGACGCCGACTACCTGAGTGAACTGGTCCGGCGCAGTCATGCCCAGGCCCACTACTTCAGCAACGCCGATGACGGTTCGGTGGTGCATCTACTGCTGCATCAAGCCAGCGGCAGCTCCCGAGGCTATTGGGCCCTGCGCCTGACACCGACCTTTTTCTCGACGCTGACCAAACAGAGCGAGGCCGGCATCCGTCCGCTGTGGCTGGTGGAAAACCGCATTAATCGCCAGATCATCAGCCGCGATGATGCCGTGCCCTCCAGCACGCCAGCCGTGCTGACGCCGGATGAATTGGCCAGCAGTGTGCTGACCGTGCCGTTGAGCAGCAGCGACTGGCAAATGCGCGGGTTGTTCGATCGGCAACGGGTGCTCGAAGAGCTGCTGCCGGCGTTCATTGGCAAATGCCTGCTGGGCCTGGCGTTTTCGCTGCTACCGTTCATTGCGCTGCTGAACATGCGCCGCCGCCAACGCCAGTTGAATGAGGGGCGTCGACGCTACCAGGACATTTTCGAAGGCACCGGCGTTGCACTCTGTGTACTCGACGTATCGGGGCTCAAGGGCGCTTTCGACAAGGCGCAGTTGCAGAGCAACGAACAATTGCAGGCCTGGCTTGAGCGCCCGGAACAACGCCGGCAACTGCTTCAGGAGTTGCGCATCACCGAGGTCAACCAGGTTGCCCTGCAACTGCTCAACGTCAACGCTTGCGGGCAGGCCTGGAACCTGTTGATCGACGGCAATGCACAGAACGGCACGGCCATTGGCAATCAAGTGCTCGAAGCGGTGTTTAACCAGCAGCGACAGCTTGAGCTGGAAATCAAACTGCAGGGTGCCAACGACCGCGATCAGCACTTGTGGCTGGTCCTGCGCCTGCCGGTCGATCAGAACGACTATAAAGCGGTGATCCTGAGCATTACCGACATCACCAGCCGCAAGCTGATCGAGCTGTCACTGCTGGAACGCGAAGGGTTCTGGTCCGATGTGGTGCGCACCGTGCCGGATCACCTGTACGTGCAGGACGTAATCAGCCAGCGGATGATTTTCAGCAACCACCACCTCGGCCAGACCCTCGGATACGACCCTACCGAACTGCATCAGATGGGTGAGTATTTCTGGGAAATCCTGCTGCACCCCGAGGATGCCGATTTCTACCATCGCTCGCGCCAGATCCAGCGTCAGGCGGGTTACAGCCAATTGATGCAGTGCCAACTGCGCTTCCGTCATCGTGATGGCAAATGGCGGCGGTTCGAGATTCGTGAACAGGCCCTGGCACGGGACAAGCACAATCAGGTCACGCGCATCATCGGGGTGGCGAAGGACATCACCGATCAGATCGAAGCCAGTGAATCGTTGCGCGACAGCGAACAGCGTTACCGGATGCTCGCCGAAAGCATCAGCGACGTGATTTTCTCCACCGACAGCAAACTGTCACTCAACTACGTCAGCCCCTCGGTGCAAGCCGTGCTGGGTTATGACGCAGAGTGGATCTTCCAGAACGGCTGGCAATCGATCGTCGCCAACCCGCAACAATTGACCGGCATCTTCCACCTGATGGACCGGGTCAGCAAAGCGCTGGATAAACCCGAGCAACTGGCGCTGTTGCGCAGCCAGGTGCAGACCCAACTGTTCCTGTTCGATTGCCTGCGCGCCGATGGCCGCAAGATTCCCATCGAGTTGCGACTGGTGCTGGTCTGGGACGAACACGGCGCGTTTGAAGGCGTGCTGGGGGTCGGTCGTGACATCAGCCAGCAACGCCGCGCCGAAAAAGACCTGCGCATGGCGGCCACGGTATTTGAACACTCGACCTCGGCGATTCTGATCACCGACCCGGCCGGTTACATCGTTCAGGCCAACGAAGCGTTCAGTCGCGTCAGCGGCTATGCCGTGGAACAAGTGCTCGACCAGTTACCGAACATGCTGACTGTCGACGAGCAGCAGGACGCTCATCTGCGCTACGTGCTCAAGCAACTGCATCAGAACAGTACGTGGGAAGGCGAAGTCTGGCTCAAGCGCCGCAACGGCGAACACTACCCGGCCTGGGTCGGAATCACGGCGGTGCTGGACGACGAAGGCGACCTGGCCAGTTATGTGTGCTTCTTCAGCGACATCAGCGAGCGCAAGGCCAGTGAACAGCGGATTCACCGCCTCGCCTACTACGACGCCCTGACTCATCTTCCCAACCGCACGCTGTTCCAGGATCGCCTGCACACGGCGCTGCAATCGGCGGACCGGCAGAAGTCATGGGTGGTGCTGATGTTCCTCGACCTCGACCGTTTCAAGCCGATCAACGATTCCCTCGGCCACGCCGCCGGCGACCGCATGCTCAAGGAAATGGCCACGCGCCTGCTCGGCTGCGTCGATGATGACGACACCGTGGCCCGCATGGGTGGCGACGAATTCACCTTGCTGCTGCAACCCCGGGTCAACCGCGAAATCGCGCTGAACCGGGCGATCCACGTGGCGGAACAGATTCTGGCCAGCCTGGTGAAACCCTTTGTACTGGAGGGCCGCGAGTTCTTCGTCACGGCCAGTATCGGCATCGCCCTGAGCCCGCAGGACGGCAATGAACTTAGCCAATTGATGAAAAATGCCGACACGGCGATGTACCACGCCAAGGAACGCGGCAAGAACAACTTCCAGTTTTATCAGGCGGACATGAACGCCAGCGCACTGGAACGCCTGGAGCTGGAAAGTGATCTGCGACACGCCCTGGAACAGAACGAATTCGTGCTGTATTACCAGCCGCAATTCAGCGGCGACGGCAAACGCTTGACCGGTGCCGAAGCCCTGTTGCGCTGGAGTCATCCACGACGCGGGCTGGTGCCGCCGGGGGATTTCATTCCGGTGCTCGAAGAGCTCGGCCTGGTGGTGGATGTCGGCGACTGGGTCATCGGCGAAGCGTGCCGCCAGCTCAAGACCTGGCACCAGACGAAAGTCCGCGTGCCAAAAGTATCGGTGAACATCTCGGCGCGGCAGTTCTCCGACGGCCAGTTGGGCACGCGGATCGCCACCATCCTCAAGGAAACCGGCCTGCCGCCGGCGTGCCTGGAGCTGGAGCTGACCGAAAGTATCCTGATGCGCGAAGTCAGCGAGGCGATGCAGATTCTCGCCGGGTTGAAAAACCTAGGTCTGAGCATTGCGGTCGATGACTTCGGCACCGGCTACTCATCGCTCAACTATCTCAAGCAGTTCCCGATCGACGTTCTGAAAATCGACCGCACGTTTGTCGATGGCCTGCCGTCCGGTGAACAGGATGCGCAAATTGCCCGGGCGATCATCGCCATGGCACACAGCCTGAACCTGGCGGTGATCGCCGAGGGCGTGGAAACCCAAGAGCAACTCGACTTCCTGCGCGAGCATGGTTGCGATGAGGTTCAGGGCTATCTGTTCGGCCGGCCGATGCCGCCCAGCCGCTTTGAAGCACAGTTCAGCAATGATGCCCTCTTCATGCTCGACTGAAGTCCTGCTGAGAGGCTGATGACCCCATCGCGAGCAAGCTCCCTCCCACAGTGGATCTTCAGTGTTCGCGCATTTTATGTACACCCGAGAACTTGTGGGAGCGGGCTTGCCCGCGATGAGGCCTGCATGATCACCGCTGATCCCTTCATGAAGCCCACTTGTCTGCGACATGATGTCGTTTCATATGCCATCCAAAACCCGTTGGGTTAGAATGCCCCCCTTTTCTGCCCCCGATCCTTGAGGACCGCCATGTTCAGCCGTGATTTGACTATTGCCAAGTACGACGCCGATCTTTTTGCCGCCATGGAGCAAGAAGCTCAGCGCCAGGAAGAACACATCGAGCTGATCGCTTCGGAAAACTACACCAGCCCAGCGGTGATGGAGGCTCAAGGCTCGGTTCTGACCAACAAGTACGCCGAAGGCTACCCGGGCAAGCGCTACTACGGTGGTTGCGAGTACGTCGACGTCGTTGAGCAGCTGGCCATCGATCGTGCCAAGGAACTGTTCGGCGCCGATTACGCCAACGTTCAGCCACACGCCGGTTCGCAAGCCAACAGCGCGGTTTACCTGGCACTGCTGCAAGCCGGCGACACCATCCTGGGCATGAGCCTGGCCCACGGTGGTCACCTGACCCACGGCGCCAGCGTTTCGTCCTCCGGCAAGCTGTACAACGCCATCCAGTACGGCATCGACGCCAACGGCCTGATCGACTACGACGAAGTCGAGCGCCTGGCGGTTGAACACAAGCCAAAAATGATCGTGGCCGGTTTCTCTGCTTACTCGCAGATCCTCGACTTCCCGCGCTTCCGTGCAATCGCCGACAAGGTTGGCGCCTACTTGTTCGTCGACATGGCCCACGTGGCCGGTCTGGTCGCCGCTGGCGTCTACCCGAACCCGGTGCCATTCGCTGACGTCGTGACCACCACCACGCACAAGACCCTGCGCGGTCCACGTGGCGGCCTGATCCTGGCTCGCGCCAATGCCGACATCGAGAAGAAGCTAAACTCCGCGGTATTCCCGGGCGCCCAGGGTGGCCCGCTGGAGCACGTGATCGCCGCTAAAGCGATCTGCTTCAAGGAAGCACTGCAGCCTGAGTTCAAGACCTACCAGCAACAAGTGGTGAAAAACGCCAAGGCCATGGCCGGCGTGTTCATCGAACGCGGTTTCGACGTCGTTTCCGGCGGTACTGAAAACCACCTGTTCCTGCTGTCACTGATCAAGCAGGAAATCTCCGGTAAAGACGCCGACGCCGCTCTGGGCAAAGCATTCATTACCGTGAACAAGAACTCCGTACCAAATGATCCACGCTCCCCGTTCGTCACCTCCGGCCTGCGCTTCGGCACTCCGGCTGTGACCACTCGCGGCTTCAAGGAAGCCGAGTGCAAGGAACTGGCCGGCTGGATCTGCGACATCCTGGCTGACCTGAACAACGAAGCGGTGATCGACGCCGTTCGTGAGAAGGTCAAGGCCATCTGCAAGAAGTTGCCGGTTTACGGCGCTTGATAGCAGCAGCTTGAATAAACCCGGCCTGACAGCCGGGTTTTTTTTGACTGTTATTTTTGCACCCCTGCAAACTTCGACACTTCTTTAATTGAAAACTACTGAAACATCAAAGTCCAAAAACAACTACTCATTCTCGTCCCTCGACTGTTAGCTTAATAACCAGCCGACAACTTCGGCCAACTTTACAAATTAAAACCACACACAGGGAATGAACAACATGAGCCAAAACAAAGAGCGGTCCTTTATTGCCACAATGACAACCAGCCATGGCAACTTGCATTTACCAGGTATCACCCACGGTAAAACAACACGCATCAAAAAACTTGATTTTGACACATGGTCTTTTGAAGCCAACATGGACGTATCCAGTTATCTTTGCGTTAAAGCAAACACTGCACCCAAGCAGCTAAAATTCGAGTTTCATTGCATCGACGACTATTACTCCATTTATCTGATCACTGACGGCCCGTATCACCGGTATGCACTGAGCAATGAAGACAAAGATTTCATCAGTGCCTTCCGCCCTGACCATGACCAGACAACCTTTAACTTGCTAGATAAAAACGGAAACATCATAACCCTCGACCAGATCGACAACGACACTCCGACACTCAGGATTCAGACGCGGGGCGGCCGGACGCTCAGCGTACGGGGCAATACAGCGGTAGGCGGCCTGGTTTGCACAGGCAAAGTCACAGCACAGCCTCTGGACTTCAAACTTGAAATACTGACCCGAGGCACTCTCTGAGTCATTCTCCCGACTTGCCAATATTGAATGCAAAAAAATCAACATGGACGAACTAAAATCAAGCATGGACTGCCTGAAATGAAAACCGACCGACAACTATCTTTCACCGCAACCTTTGGCACAGAAACAACGTTATTGAATTTCCTGGACATCGCACTTGGCAAACGGGCAATAGTCAACTCAGGACTTGCCAGCGGTGGATTTTTCACCGGAAAGCGTCAAAGCCGGAATGATTCACACTTAATTGGTTTTCGCCCCGATGTCCCGGTAGACGCCAAACCTCGCCTACAGCTTTATTTCAGGCATACGCAACGTCATTACAGGCTCTATGTCCGAACAGCAGGAGATTATTATGGAAAATGTCTCAGCATGAGTGACAACGGATTACTTGGGGCATTCCCTTCTGATGACTCGAACATCTTTGCGCTGAGAGACGAACGCGGAAACATGCTGACCCTTGATACTATAAAAAGTGAATCGCTCAGTATTTATCTGCAGCCGAAGGAGTCTGGACTTCTACATCAACACAAAGAGCATGATTCAACCTATCTTTATGTCGCAGACAAAGGGGGTTCCCCCTTGGCTTTCAATCTGCACATCCTGGAAAGAAATGCCCCTTACGTCAGCAGCCCCGATGAGGTCTGACGATCCAGGCATTCAATACCGCTGAGCCGCGGCGGACGTCCCCTCCCGACTCAAAACCGGGAGGGGCATAGTCGGGGTGAGGCGGTGATCACCGCCGCCTCACCTGAAAACAACCCAAATTCTGCACACTACTGCGCTGCCACCCGTGCAAATCCTTCGCGAATCTTCTCTTGCGGCAAGTCATCGGCAATAAACACGATCACGCTTTCGCGGGCCTCATCGTCTGCCCACTCGGTATCCCAATCGAAACCATACAGTTTCAGCACCCCCTGAAACACCATGCGCCGAGACTCACCGAGGATGTTCAATACACCTTTGTAGCGCAGCAGTTGCTTGCCATGCTCTTCGAGCAATTCATTCATGAACTCGCTGAGCTTGTCGATATCCAGCGGTTTGTCGGTGCGCAGCACCAGGCTGGAGATACGGTCGATGGATGGCGCCTTGCTTACCGGACGCAGACTCACGCCACCGCCAAGGTCGGCATTCAGATTGAAACCGCGCACGTCGAGCAATTCGGCCAGATCGATCTGGCCGTGATCGACCACGCGGATCGGCGCACGCCGGTTGATACGGGTCAGCCGTTCACTCAATGCGATGAACGTCGGCTCATCCACCAGATCGCGCTTGCTCACCAGCAAGCGGTCTGCGAAACCGATTTGCGCCTGGGCAATGGTTTGAGCCAGGTGCGTGTCGGCATGCGCCGCGTCGACCAGGGTGATGATGCCGTCGAGGAGGTAGCGTTCACGCAGTTCTTCGTCGATGAAGAACGTTTGCGCCACCGGAGCCGGGTCCGCCAGGCCAGTGCATTCGATCACCAGGCGATCGAAGGCGATGTCGCCGCTGTCCAGGCGTTCGAGCAACAGGTACAGCGCCTTGGTCAGGTCGGTGTGGATGGTGCAGCAGACGCAGCCGTTGGACAGCGTCATGACTTGTACCGGCTCGTCGCCCAACAGTTGGGTATCGATACCGGCATCACTGAATTCGTTTTCGATCACGGCTATTTTCAGGCCGGGCTCTGCTTTCAACAGGTGACGCAACAGCGTGGTCTTGCCGGCGCCAAGGAAGCCGCTGAGGATCGTGACGGGGATGGGAGAGGACAAACTGAATCTCCTGCTTCATAAAATAAAAAGTGAACACAAAAACAAATGTGGGAGCGGGCTTGCCCGCGATAGCGATTTACCATTCAACATCAATGCTGACTGATAGTCCGTCATCGCGGGCAAGCCCGCTCCCACAGGGGTTGCATCAATCTGGCTGTCGGATCAACAGCACTTCGGCCCACCCTTGCCACCGTAACGCGCTTCCTGACGTTCGCGGAAGAACATTTCGTAGCTCATCACCGGTTTGTCCGGGTGTTTGGTTTGCATATGCTCGACGTAGGTGTCGTAGTCGGGCATGCCGACCATCAGGCGCGCGGCCTGACCGAGGTATTTACCGAGGCGACTCAGGTCATTGAACATGTTTGCAATCCTCGATTACGCGTCAGGCAGGGCGTGGAATGGTGATTCTTTATCCGTGCGCTCTTTTTTACCCCAGGAGGCAATGCCGACCTTGAGTGCATAGAACAGGATGCTGAAGACCACGAACAGGAACAGCGCCGTCAGCGTAGCGTTGGTGTAGGCATTGAAGATCACGTGCTGCATCTGCGTGATGTCCTTGGCCGGGGCGAGGATCTGACCGTTGGCCAGCGCATCGCTGTACTTCTTGGCCAGCGACAGAAAGCCGATCGCCGGGTTGGCGTCGAACAGCTTGATGAAGCCTGCGGTGGTGGTGCAGATCAGCAGCCAGACCGCTGGCACCAACGTCACCCAGATGTAGCGCTGGCGTTTCATTTTGATCAGCACAACGGTGCCGAGCATCAGCGCGATACCGGCCAGCATCTGGTTGGAGATGCCGAACAGCGGCCACAAGGTGTTGATGCCACCCAACGGATCGATGACGCCCTGATACAGCAACCAACCCCACATCGCTACACAACCGGCGGTGGCGATCAGGTTGGCGGTCCAGGATTCCGTACGTTTCAGCGCCGGCACGAAAGAGCCCAGCAAATCCTGAAGCATGAAACGACCGGCACGGGTACCGGCGTCGACAGCCGTCAGGATGAACAGCGCTTCGAACAGGATCGCAAAGTGGTACCAGAACGCCATGGTGTTTTCACCCGGCAGGACACTGTGCAGGATCTGCGCGATACCGACCGCCAGGGTCGGCGCACCACCGGCACGGGCCAGGATGGTGGTTTCGCCGATGTCATGGGCCACGGCTTGCAGGGCTTCCGGGGTAATGGCAAAACCCCAGCCGCTGACCGCTTGCGCCACCGCTACCACATCACCGCCGACCACGGCCGCCGGACTGTTCATCGCGAAGTACACGCCTGGTTCGATCACCGAGGCGGCAACCATGGCCATGATCGCCACGAAGGACTCCATCAGCATGCCGCCGTAACCGATGTAACGGGCGTTGGTTTCGTTATCCAGCAGTTTTGGCGTGGTGCCGGAAGAGATCAGCGCGTGGAAACCCGAGACCGCGCCACAGGCGATGGTGATGAACAGGAACGGGAACAGACCGCCCTTCCACACCGGGCCGGTGCCGTCGATGAACTGGGTCAGCGCGGGCATTTTCAGCTCGGGCATGGTCACCAGAATGCCGATCGCGAGGGCGACGATGGTGCCGATTTTCAGGAAGGTCGACAGGTAGTCACGCGGGGCCAGAATCAGCCACACCGGTAACACGGCGGCCACAAAACCGTAGCCGATCAACATCCAGGTAATCTGGATGCCGGTGAAGCTGAACGCCTTGGCCCAGACCGGGTCAGCGGCAATCTGCCCGCCCAGCCAGATCGAACCGAGCAGCAGCAACACGCCGACCACGGAGATTTCACCGATGCGGCCCGGGCGGATGTAGCGCATATAGATGCCCATGAACATCGCGATCGGGATGGTCGCCATCACCGTGAAAATGCCCCAAGGGCTTTCAGCCAGGGCTTTCACGACGATCAGTGCCAGCACCGCGAGGATGATGATCATGATCAGGAAGCAGCCAAACAGTGCGATGGTGCCCGGGATGCGGCCCATTTCTTCACGGACCATGTCGCCCAGGGACCGACCGTTGCGGCGGGTCGACATGAACAACACCATGAAGTCCTGAACAGAACCGGCCAGTACCACGCCCGCGATTATCCACAGAGTACCCGGCAGGTAACCCATCTGCGCCGCCAATACCGGACCGACCAGAGGACCAGCGCCAGCGATGGCCGCGAAGTGGTGGCCGAAAAGAATGTGTTTGTTGGTCGGCACATAGTCCAGACCATCATTATTGAGTACGGCGGGGGTCGCCCGTCGCGGGTCGAGTTGCATCACATTGTTAGCGATGAACAGACTGTAGTAGCGATACGCAACCAGATATATGGCCACCGCCGCGACCACAATCCACAAGGCGTTGATTGCCTCTCCGCGGCGCAGTGCCACTACCCCAAGTGCGCACGCACCGACGATTGCCAGCAGCAGCCAGGGTAAGTGGCTTAGCAGGCTATTATTATTTTTCATTTTATGATTCCAGCCAGAGTGGACAAGAAAGAAAGCCACCCCGAGTTTAGCTCTCCTGACGGCAAAGGCCATACCCCAACATTGGTCTAAACGCCTGTCTGCGCTGGCAGGCTTTGATATTGCGGGTCTATAGTCAGCGTACCTTTTCGAGGATTACGCCATGAGCGAGCACGCCGCCGATCGCCGCCGCTTCAAACGTATCGCGTTCGATGCCAAAACCGAGTTGAGCCAAGGGGAATACATCTGGCCGGTGAAGCTGATCGACCTGTCGCTCAAGGGACTGCTGATCGAGAAGCCCGAGCCGTGGCTGGGTAATCGAGAGTGGCATTTCCTGGTCGATATTCACCTCACCGATGACGTTGCCATCAAGATGGATGTGCAACTGACCCACGATGATCATGGCCAGCTTGGCTTCGTCTGCAAACACATCAGCCTGGAATCGATTGAACGCCTGCGGCGGTTGATTGAACTCAACGTGGGAGACTCGCAAGAGCTGGAACGTGAGCTGGGGGCGTTGATCGAGATCTGAATTCACCCCCGGCTCCTACAGGAATTGCGGGTTACTCGAACAACGCGTCCAGTGCCTGTTCCAGACGTGTCACTGCAATTATCTGCAACCCCGGCGGTGATTCTTTCGGCGCATTGCCCTTGGGCACGATGGCGCGCTTGAAGCCGTGCTTGGCGGCTTCTTTCAGGCGTTCCTGACCGCTTGGCACCGGGCGCACTTCGCCCGACAGGCCGACTTCGCCAAACACCAACAGATCATGCGGCAGTGGCCGGTTACGCAAACTGGACATGACGGCCGCCATCAACGCCAGGTCTGATGCTGTTTCCAGCACCTTCACCCCGCCCACCACATTGAGGAATACGTCCTGATCGTGGGTCGGAATGCCGCCATGACGGTGTAAAACCGCGAGCAGCATCGCCAGGCGATTCTGATCCAGCCCCAGTGTTACCCGGCGCGGGTTGGCCAAATGACTGTCGTCCACCAAGGCCTGGACTTCCACCAGCATCGGTCGTGTGCCTTCCCACGTCGCCATGACCACACTGCCCGGAACTTCTTCCTGAGCGCGGGTGAGAAAAATCGCCGAGGGATTGGAGACTTCTTTCAAGCCCTTGTCGGTCATGCCGAACACACCCAATTCGTTAACTGCGCCAAAACGGTTTTTCACCGCCCGCAGTAAACGCAGACGCCCATCGGATTCGCCTTCGAAATACAAAACGGTGTCGACCATGTGCTCCAGCACGCGCGGACCGGCCAGAGCACCTTCTTTGGTCACGTGGCCGACCAGGAAAATCGCCGTGCCGCTCTGCTTGGCATAACGCACCAGCAGCGCTGCGCTCTCGCGAACCTGCGAGACACCGCCCGGTGCCGATTGCAGTTGTTCGGTGAAGATCGTCTGGATCGAGTCGATCACCATGACCTTGGGTTTTTCCACCCGGGCCGTGGCGATGATGGTTTCGATGCAGGTTTCGGTCATCACCCGCAGTTGGTCCTGCGGCAAACCCAGCCGGCGGGCGCGCATGGCCACTTGTTGCTGCGATTCTTCGCCGGTGACGTACAGCGCCGGCATGCTTTTGG
The DNA here is from genome assembly GCF_056405815.1 of Pseudomonas sp. P1_F1_2. NCBI lineage: Bacteria > Pseudomonadati > Pseudomonadota > Gammaproteobacteria > Pseudomonadales > Pseudomonadaceae > Pseudomonas > Pseudomonas sp. P1_F1_2. The sequence goes on from NZ_JBFUBK010000002.1 coordinate 110,215, forward strand.
CGAGGTTGCACAAGGTTTGCAACAGGATGGTCGACTTACCGATGCCAGGGTCACCGCCGATCAGCACTACCGAACCGTCGACCAGGCCACCGCCCAGCACCCGATCGAGTTCACTGGAGGCTGTGGAAAACCGCGGTATTTCTTCGACACTGACTTCGGCCAGTGTCTTGATCTGGGCCTGCTGACCGGTCCAGCCAGTGCGACCGCTCGGGGCGGCGGCGCCACCGCTTTCCACCATGGTTTCGGTCAGCGTGTTCCAGGCCCCGCACTCGCCGCATTGGCCGGCCCACTTGGGGAAGGTTGAGCCACACTCGGTGCAGCCGTACATGCGCTTGGCCTTGGCCATCTGAACTCCCGGCAAAAACCGCGATGATAGCTCAGCTGACACCGATCAGCGCGGCGCGGCGGTACGGATTTCGCCGCTGGCCAGACGCGTGGCGCTGTTGCCTAACGGATCTTCGGCGTTCAGGTCCGCGCCTTTGGCCTTGAGTGCATCGAGCAGCTCGGCACGTTTGAACAATCCGGCGTACATCGCCGCAGTCTGCCCCGCGCCGTTGCGCTGGTCCGGACTGCAACCGGCCGACAACAAGGTCCGGGCGATTTGCACTTCGCCTTTGAAAATCGCCCCCATCAATGCCGTGTTGCCTCGCTGGTCCTGAGCACAGGCATCCGCGCCGGCGGCGAGCAAGCGATCGACTGCGCCGGTCTGGCCGTGATAGGCCGCCAGTATCAACGCGGTATAACCCTTGCCATCGCGGGTATCGAGCGAGTATCCAGCCTCGATGAACGTGTCGAGCATTGGCACATCACCACGGCGGGCGGCGTCGAAGTAGTAATCCTGCAATTGAGCAGACAGCTCGGCCGCATCGTCACTTGTGGAGGAAAAGGCACTGGTCGAAAGCAACGCCAGCACCAGAAACAGATAATCACGCATCGCAATCTCCTTGGCTCGACGGGACCTCACCCGAGGTCCCGCTTTTCAGGCAAACGCGGTCAGTCGACCAGGTTGGCCGCCAGCGCCTTGACCCGGCTCAGGTCACCCTTGGCCACCTTGGTCACGCCCGTCCCGTATTCCGGGTCAGCCTTGTAGAGGAACGACAGGATGATGTGCTTGCTCTCGTCATCGGTTGTCGCGAGCGAACCGCCAAAACTCTCGATCAGGTCATTTCGCTCTTTTTTGCTGAAGGAGCGATACAGATCACCAGCCTGCTTGAAGTTTTGCTCGCGCTGGATCTTCGCCTGCTGGGTGCTGCCCGTCAGCGCCGATTGGCTGTAGCGCGCGGCTTGCGGTTCTTCGCGGGGCATTAGACGACTCGGCTGATAATTCACGCCTGTACTGCTTTGACCGATGTTCATCGCGCCGTCCTGATTACCGTTATTCACGGCAACTTTTGGCGCATTGATCGACAACTGCAGCGCATTGGCGCCCAGACGATAGAGTTGCGTATCGGCGTAGGAGAACACTCGCCCTTGCAATAAGCGATCTTCCGAAGGCTCGATACCGGGAACAAGATTGGCGGGGGCCATGGCAACTTGTTCGGTTTCCTGGAAGACATTCGAAGGATTACGATTCAAGACCATTTGTCCAACTTTTCGCTCAGGAACTCCAGGCCAGATCTTGGTCGCATCCAATGGATCGAAATCAAACTTGTACAGATCTTGTGATTTTACAACCTGAACGTACAAGTCCCACTTCGGAAAGTCACCCTTATTAATATGCGCAACCAAGTCATTTGTCATATGACTGTAATCTTTACCTTGAACTTCTGTCACGGACTTTGGATCGAGATTATTAATCCCCTGCAAACTTTTCCAGTGAAACTTCACGTAGTGCACATCGCCTTTGGCGTTAACTAACTTGTAGGCGTGCACACCGTTGCCATCCATTTCCCGATAACTGGCGGGAGTACCAGAGTTGGAATACAACTCGGTCAGGGTGCGAGTGGCTTCCGGGACATGGGAGAAGAAGTCGAAACGCCGCGAATCATCGTCGAGGTTGGTGCGAGGGTCTGGTTTAAACGCATGGACCATGTCTGGAAATTTGATCGCGTCACGGATGAAGAAGGTCGGAAAATTGTTGCCCACCAGGTCCCAGTTGCCGTCGGCGGTGTAGAACTTGGTGGCGAAACCGCGAGGGTCGCGCAGGGTTTCCGGCGAATGGTTGCCATGAACAACGGCGGAGAAACGCACGAACACCGGTGTGCTCTGGCCACCAGCAAACACTTTCGCCTTGGTCAGGTCGCTCAGGTCATTGGTCACGGTGAACGTGCCATGGGCCCCGGTGCCACGAGCATGCACCACACGCTCAGGAATGCGCTCACGGTCAAAGCGCTGCAGCTTCTGGATCAGTTGCACGTCCTGCAACAGCACCGGGCCAGTGGCACCCGCGGTTTGTGAGTTCTGGTTATCCCCCACGGCAGCACCGTTATCGCGGGTCAGTGTTGCAGCATGGACGGAGAAGGACAGTAGAGTGGCGGTTAAAACGCCAAAGGTACGCCGATGGGAAAAAGTCCCCAGGCCGATGGTCGAAGTCATATCAGGTTCCTCTGTTTTCAAGACGCACTCCCAGTGCGTGGACCAGAGGCTAGGGACCGAAGCGGTAAAACTTAAATAGAAATATCGCAACGTGACGATTCAGAATTTTATGTCGCCAATCAGTTACTTAACGCGTATTTTGCGCGCGATTGCTGGCACTTTGCCTTTTAATTGCCGGCAAACAGGTCAATTACATCGAGCATTGTAATTAGGTGTTTCGAGCACGAGTCGTTTTGCTGATTTACACTGCGTTCACCAACCTCATCTGTAACAAGGAAATAACCTATGGGCGTGATAAGTGAGTTCAAGGCCTTCGCGGTCAAAGGTAATGTGATCGACATGGCGGTCGGTATCATCGTCGGCGCGGCCTTCGGCAAGATCGTTACGTCGTTTGTCGGTGACGTGGTCATGCCGCCCATTGGCCTGTTGATCGGCGGGGTCGACTTCAGTGATCTGGCCATTACGCTTAAGGCCGCCGAAGGCAACGCCCCGGCCGTGGTGATGGCCTACGGCAAATTTATCCAGAGCATGATTGACTTCGTCATTGTCGCGCTCGCGATTTTCATGGGGATCAAAGCGATCAACCAACTGAAGCGCGAAGAGGCCGCCGCCCCGACACTGCCGCCGGTTCCGAGCAAGGAAGAAGAGTTGTTGAGCGAAATCCGCGACCTTCTCAAAGCCCAGAACAATCGGCCCTGACAGGCTGCCTGCAACAAGAAACGGCGCCTTTGGGGCGCCGTTTTTTTTACCAGAAGTTTTCCACAGCCACTTGGCCGGGTCGTCGACTGAGGCTCAAGTGCATGTCACGCTGTTTGAGCAATTTACGCGTGTCATCGATCATCTGCGGATTACCACACAACATGACCCGCGAATGCTCGGCCGTCAGCGCCACGCCTGCTGCCCGTTCCAGCTCGCCATTTTCGATCAGCGTAGTGATCCGTCCATTCAGGGCGCCAGGGTGTTGCTCGCGAGTGACGGTGGCGATGAACTGCAACTTGTGGGCGTATTCGGCCAGATAATCGCGTTGCCCCAACTCGGCGATCAGCGCCTGATAAGCCAGTTCCCGGGCTTCGCGTACGCTATAGACGAGGAGAATGCGCTCGAATTTCTCCCACACTTCGAAGTCCTGCAGGATCGACAGAAACGGAGCAATGCCGGTGCCTGTGGATAACAACCAGAGGTCACGCCCATCGACAAAGCGGTCAGGGGTCAAATAACCAAAGGCCTGGCGGTCGACCAGTAAGGTATCGCCAACGTCCAGGCGACTCAGCTCGCTGGTGAACTCCCCGCCTGGCACCACAATGGAGAAGAACTCGAGAAACTCGTCATACGGTGAGGACACCATCGAATAGGCACGCCAGACCGTACCGCCATCCGCCTTGGTAACGCCTAGCCGGGCAAACTGCCCCGCCCTGAAACGAAAGCCCGGATCCCGGGTAACCCGCAGGGTAAAGAGATTCGGGGTCAACGGCCGGACGTCGAGCAAGGTTTGGCGAGTGAACTTTTCGGCACTGGCGGTCATGGGTCGCTCCATTGAACTGATACCGCCAGTGTCGCGCAAAGCAGATGATGTAAACACTGATAATTTGTAGTGTCTTTAGAAATGAGATCCGCTGTTAGTCGCACTGAGTTGTACAACTGCTTATACATCGTATATGACATACAAAAACTTGTACAAAAAACAATAAATAGAATTACATCCACCATGCTAGATAGTTTTATCTGCGCCTCCCAAAGCTAAGAACCAGATATGCACTTCCGATAGTTTTCAAGAGCAAAAAATTGCAGCACTTATGTAGGATTACTCCTACACTCGGCACGTGCTGGATCTCGGATCCAAACATGCACCCCCAAGATGTTCGCATGGAGTTACCGCAATGAAAATGTGGAAGGAGTCGCAGTTACGACAGATATACGACGCCAAGGAAATTAAATCCGCCTATGAAATCTCACTCGATCTGATCCAGTGTCTTGGCTTCAATTTCTGTGCTTTTTCAATTACATCCTCCGCGGATGGACTTAATTGCGACACGGTAAGTTTTAACAATTATCCGCCCGATTGGAACACGAAGTATGAACATGAACATTTTGGTGACATAGATCCAATACTAGCTCATTGCAATCAATCAGAGCTGCCAATTCTTTGGGAGGATGAGGTCTTTTCAAAGGCTCCTCAGTTGAGACAGGCGCAAAAAAAACAAGGCTTGCAGTATGGCTGGTCACAATCGTTACACGACGGTAGCGGTCTGCGCAGTATGTTTAGCCTGGCCAGAAGCAGCACCCCGATCACTGCCGAGGAACTGTATGGACATCTGGGTTACGTCATTTTCATCAACCACCATATGCATGATCTCGCGGCTCAAAAACTGCGGCATCGCCTGCCGACAGCCTGCACACCTCATTTGTCGACGCGTGAAGTCGAAATCCTGAAATTGTCGGCCGACGGCAAGACCGCCTATGAATGCTCCAGAATTCTCAGCATCAGCGAACGCACCATCAATTTCCATGTGCGCAGCGCGATCCAGAAGTTTGGCGTGAACAACAAGATTGCAGCGGTGATAAAGGCGGTGAGGACGGGCGCCATCTGAATCCACCCGGTTCATGGAAAACCCGCGAGTAATCCAACCGAAAAAAAAGTACCATTTGCGGTCCCCCCTGAGTGATGACGTGTTTAACATCTCGTCGATGTGCACTCGGACGGTCCCGCCCGCTACAACGCCTTCGGCAGCGGGACACCACACCCGTTGACTACCCAGAGCCCCGCCTCATGCCCCTGCTCGAAACGCCCTTCGCCCAACTCGATCTGATCCGTCAGCCAGAGCAGCAGAACGAACCGCTGCAAGCTTTCGATGCGGCTGACGAATACCTGCTCAACCATCTGGCCGAACAACACCCCACGGCCGAGACTCGGGTATTGGTGCTCAACGACAGTTTTGGCGCGCTGGCTGCCAGCCTCGCGGGCAAGGTCCGGGTCATCAGCAGCGGCGACTCATTCCTGGCCTTTCAGGGACTGGAGAAAAACCTGATCCGTAACGGCCAGGCGTTTGACGCGGTGCCCCATGTGCCTGCCAGCGAAGTGCTCAGTGGCCCGTTTGACCGGGTATTGATCCGCGTACCGAAAACCCTGGCGTTGCTGGAGGAACAATTGATTCGCCTGCAAAGCCAACTGGCGCCGGGCGCGCAGGTGATTGCGGCGGCGATGATCAAGCATCTGCCACGTGCTGCCGGTGATCTGCTGGAACGCTACATCGGCCCGGTGCAAGCCTCCCTGGCGGTGAAAAAGGCCCGGCTATTGATCGCCACACCTGAAGCAAAAGCGCCTGCCGTGTCCCCCTACCCTTCGCGCTACCAACTCGATGACCCGGCCATTGAGCTGCTCAACCATGCCAATGTGTTCTGCCGCGAAGGCCTGGACATCGGCACGCGGGCCTTTCTGCCGCACTTGCCGAAAAACCTTGGCACCTCGCGAGTGGCCGACCTCGGGTGTGGTAATGGCGTGTTGGCCATTGCCAGTGCGCTGCAAAACCCTGAGGCGCAGTACACGTTGGTGGACGAGTCGTTCATGGCGGTGCAATCGGCCGCCGAAAACTGGCACGCGGCGCTGGGTGACAGAGCGGTCGTAGTGCGGGCAGGCGATGGCCTGGCGGGGCAAGAACCGCAATCCCTGGACGTAGTGCTGTGCAATCCGCCCTTCCACCAGCAACAAGTCATCGGCGACTTCCTCGCCTGGCGCATGTTCCAGCAAGCCCGTGAAGCGCTGGTGGTCGGTGGCGCGCTGTACATCGTCGGCAACCGCCACCTGGGTTACCACAGCAAGCTCGCCCGACTGTTCCGTGGCGTCGAGCAAGTGGCCGCCACCCCAAAATTCGTGATTCTCAAAGCCCGCAAATAAGCGCGGGCAAAAAAACCCTCCACGCGGGAGGGTTGCAAGTCCGTGCCTCCAAGGCAACGGGATGGGATCTTCAGTGTGTGGTCAGCCCCGCAGCATTCATGAACATGCGCATCAGGCTCGCCACAATAAACAGGGCTGCGACGCTACCGACCCAGATCAGGGCCAGCCATCCAAGCCGCTGCCACAGCGGCTTTTTTTCGGCTTCTTCAATGTCGTGCAGGGAATGTTTGCCGTTCATTGCATCGATCCTCAGTCAGGTCGATGGCGCCGGTGAGGGCGCCATCGTCGGAACGCCGCCCGGAGCAAGCTCGCCCACAGTGCTAGTGATAACCGTCTTCGTGGGTCACCTTGCCGCGGAACACGTAGTAGCTCCAGAAGGTGTAGCCCAGGATGAACGGGATGATGAATAACGTGCCCACCAGCATGAAGCCTTGGCTTTGCGGGGGTGCGGCGGCGTCCCAGATCGAGATCGACGGAGGCACGATGTTCGGCCACAGGCTGATGCCCAAACCACTGTAGCCGAGGAAGATCAGCACCAGCGTCAGCAGGAATGGCGTGTAGTGCGCATTGCGGGCGACGGCGCGGATCAAACCGTACATGGTCACCAGCACCAGAATCGGCACAGGCATAAACCAGAACAGGTTGGGCAACGTGAACCAGCGAGCGGCGATTTCGGCGTGGGCCAAGGGTGTCCAGATGCTGACGATACCGATCACCGCCAACACCACGAAAGCCAGCGGCCGTGCCAGGTCGTGCATTTGCTCTTGCAGCTTGCCTTCGGTCTTCATGATCAGCCAGGTGCAGCCGAGTAGCGCATAAGCCACCACGAGCGCCACACCGCAAAACAGGGTGAACGGTGTCAGCCAGTCCAGCGAACCACCGGCAAACTGGCGATTGACCACCGGCAACCCATCAATGAAAGCCCCCAACGCCACGCCCTGGAAGAAGGTCGCGGTGACGGACCCACCGATAAATGCCTTGTCCCAGAGATGGCGTTTGTCGTCCCTGGCCTTGAAGCGAAATTCAAAGGCCACACCACGGAAAATCAACCCGATCAGCATCAGGATCAGCGGCAGGTACAACGCCGAAAGCACCACCGAATACGCCAGCGGGAAGGCGCCAAACAATGCCGCGCCGCCCAGTACCAGCCAGGTTTCGTTTCCGTCCCACACCGGTGCAACGGTGTTCATCATGACGTCGCGGTCGGTCTTGCCCGGGATGAACGGGAAGAGAATCCCGATGCCCAGGTCGAAGCCGTCCATCACCACGTACATCATGATGCCGAAGATGATGATCACGGCCCAGATCAGCGGAAGATCAATACCCATGACTCAAATCTCCTTGGTCAGGCTGTGGCTGTGGTCGCTTTCAACGCTGTCGTCAGCGGCAGACAGGGGACGTGCCGGCGTGCGTTTCTGGCCAGGACCACCGTCGTTGGTTTCCTTGCCTTCGTCGATCTTCGGCCCTTTGCGCACCAGTCGCATCATGTAGCCCAGGCCGGCACCGAACAGCGCGAAATAGACCACGACGAACAGAATCAACGTGATGCTCATCTGCACGAAGCTATGGTTGGAGGAGGCATCCGCCGTGCGCATCAGACCGTAAACCACCCAAGGCTGGCGGCCGATTTCCGTGGTAAACCAACCCGCGAGGATGGCGATCAGACCGGACGGGCCCATCCACAACGCCAGGTAAAGGAACGGTCGAGAGGTGTAAAGCTTGTCGCGTTTGCGCAGCCACAGGCTCCACAACCCGGTGAAGATCATCAGCATGCCCAAGCCGACCATGATCCGGAACGACCAGAACACAATCGTCGAATTCGGCCGGTCTTCAGGCGGGAACTCCTTGAGCGCCGGCACCTGCTTGTCCAGCGAGTGAGTAAGAATCAGGCTGCCCAGGTACGGAATCTCGACGGCAAATCTGGTTCTTTCTTCTTTCATGTCCGGCCAGCCGAACAGGATCAGTGGGGTCGGCTCATCACCCTTGTTTTCCCAGTGGCCTTCAATCGCAGCGATTTTCGCCGGTTGATGCTTGAGCGTATTGAGGCCGTGGAAATCACCGATGACGGCTTGAATCGGCGCCACGATCAAGGCCATCCACATGGCCATCGAGAGCATGGTGCGGATCGCCGGGTTGTCCTTGCCGCGCAGCAAATGCCAGGCCGCCGAGGAGCCGACGAAAAACGCCGTGGCCACAAACGCTGCGGTCGCCATGTGCATCAGGCGATAGGGGAACGAGGGGTTGAAAATCACCGCCAGCCAGTCGGTTGGAATCACCTGGCCATTAACGATTTCGAAACCCTGAGGCGTTTGCATCCAGCTGTTGGATGCCAAAATCCAGAACGTCGAGATCAGCGTGCCGATGGCCACCATGACCGTGGCGAAGAAGTGCAGTTTGCGTCCGACCTTGTTCCAGCCAAACAACATGACCCCAAGGAAACCCGCTTCGAGGAAGAAAGCCGTCAGGACTTCGTACGTCAGCAATGGCCCGGTCACCGAACCGGCGAAGTCGGAGAAGCGACTCCAGTTGGTGCCGAACTGATACGCCATGACCAACCCGGAGACCACGCCCATGCCGAAGTTGACGGCAAATATCTTCGACCAGAAGTGATACAGGTCACGGTAGGTGTCGTTATGGGTTTTCAGCCACAGACCTTCGAGCACCGCCAGGTAACTCGCCAGGCCAATGGTGATGGCCGGGAACAGAATGTGAAACGAGATGGTAAACGCGAACTGAATTCGGGCGAGATCAAGTGCCTCTAAACCGAACATAAGTCATCCTCTGTCAGGTAATACGGCTGCTGGCTGGAAGCCTGCATCCACGGTTCCCACGGGTATGGAGTGCGGCGAATTCAAATTCGTTCTTTTTTTTACAAGCATCGCAACGCAGGCATTCTGGCTGGCCGCCGGATCAATTCCCTGGGGAGTTTTGATCTGGATCAATCAACGTTGAAAGAGTAGTCCCAATTCTGTTGATGAACCGCGTGGTCTTTTGCCGCGTGACAAGTTGCCTCATGGTATTGGTCACAGGCTGAAATACATTCCATGGTCATAGATAGCCAAAGGTGAATGAAATCGATGTCTGGCTAACGATTATTTCGCTCATGGCAACTTCCTGTTACAGCTTGGTGATAATCTCGCCGCTCCACTCTCCAGATTTGCCTCCAGATGCCCAGCCAAGCGCCCTTGCTGTTACGTCATCATCGCCCTTTCCTTGCGTTCTGGCTGGCCCGGGTGTTTACCGCCAGTGGTTTTCAGATGCTCACCGTGGCCATTGGCTGGAACCTCTACCAACTGACCGGCAACGTGCTCGACCTGGGCTTGGTCGGCTTGGTGGAGTTCGCACCGCGCGTGCTGTTCATGCTGCACACCGGGCATGTCGCCGACCGCTATGACCGGCGCAAAGTCGCTGCGATCTGTCAGTCCTTGCAAGCGCTGATCGCCTTGTCCCTGGCCATTGGCAGCGCGACCGATCATGTCACCCGGGAAATGATCTTCATCCTCGCGTTTCTGCTGGGTGCCGCGCGATCTTTCGAAATGCCCACCACTCAAGCCCTGTTGCCGAGCATCGTGCCCAGTGCGCTGTTTCCGCGCGCAGTGGCCGCCGCACAATCGGCGCAGCAGTCCGCCACCATCGTCGCCCCGGCGCTCGGGGGGTTGCTCTATGCCTTCGGCAGCGTCTGGGTGTATGGCCCGACGGTGATCCTCTACATCATTGCGTGCGTGCTGATGCTCAACCTGCCGGCCCGGCAAACACCGTTGAACAAGGGCAAGGCAACCCTGGATTCGCTGCTGGCGGGCATCCGCTTCATTCGCAGTCGCCCGGACATTCTCGGGGCGATTTCTCTGGATCTGTTTGCGGTCTTGCTCGGTGGCGCCACAGCATTGCTGCCGGTGTTCGCCAAAGACATCCTGCTGACCGGCCCGTGGGGGCTAGGCCTGCTGCGTTCCGCGCCGGCAGTCGGAGCGCTGTTGATGTCGCTGTTCCTGGCGCGATTTGCGGTTGAACGCAACGTCGGACGCGTGATGTTCACGGCTGTCGGGGTGTTCGGCGTGGCCACCATCGCGTTCGGTCTCTCGACTTCGTTCTGGTTCTCACTCGCGGTGCTGGTGGTGCTGGGCGCGGCAGACATGATCAGCATGGTGATCCGCGCCTCGTTCGTGCAATTGGAAACACCGGACGAAATGCGCGGCCGGGTCAGCGCCGTCAACGGTTTGTTCATCGGCGCTTCGAACCAGCTGGGCGAATTCGAATCCGGCCTGACCGCCCACTGGTTCGGCACCGTGCCGGCAGTGGTCATGGGCGGGATCGGCACATTGGTGGTGACCGGGACCTGGGTGAAACTGTTCCCGACCTTGGCCAACCGTGACCGCATGCATGTGCCGGTGGAAGAAGTGAAGGTCTGAACCTCTAAACCAACAACTCCCCCGCCACCGCCGTTCGCGTGGCTTTGCCGCAGAGTTGTTCCACCAGCGTCAAGGCAAATGCCAGCGCGGCCCCGGAACCCTGGGCGGTTATGCAGTTGCCGTCGACCACCACTGGTTGATCGACGAAGTTGCAACCTGACAATTGATGGCTGGCCGACGGCAGGCAGGTCATGCGTCGCTGGCGCAATACGCCAAATTGTTGCAACGCGACCGCCGGGGCTTCGGCGATGCCCGCGAACAGGCGTCCGGCGGCGGCATGATCCTTGATCAATTGTTGCAGGGGTTGGTGCGCCGCCAAGTGTTGCGCGCCCACGGCGCCGCCGGGCAAGGCGATGAGGTCGAACGGCTGGGCCAGCAAGTCCACGAGCATGGCATCGGCCGTCAGCCGGGTGCCACGGGCGCAGGTGAGCATGCGCCGCCCCTCGATGCTCGCCACTACCACTTCAACCTTGGCGCGGCGCAGCACATCGACGAGGGTCACTGTTTGCAGGTCATCGATGCCCTCGGCGAGGGTAATCAAAGCTCTAAAGGTCATGGGGACAGTCCACAGGGTGATCTTTAAAGCGTAGTCAGCTTTCGGGCGCAGCCGTTACTTGCGGCCGTTATTTGATGTAGAGCTGTGTCGACATCGTATTGCCCGGCGCGTTGATCGAGGTATTGCTAAAGGTGAAGACGCCGTCCTGCTTGCCGGCCAGATCCAGAATGTACAGATAGCCGACGGTTTTTCGCCCCACGGTGCACTCGGTCAGATTACCGGTATCAAAAGCGCAGACCGGCGTGCGAGTGCCGTTCACTTCAAACCCGTCCAATGCGACATGGGCCTCTCGTCCGTAGCCGATTTCCAGCACGTAGACTTTGATGTTCGGCCCGCTGTGGTCGCAGCGCGTCTGATCCTGCCCCTCGGCGATGTCTTCAAAGCCACAACCGGGTGATTCGACCTTGAGCACCTTCAACTGGCTCAACGGTGGCGCCATTGCGGCCAAGGCGCTTTGTGCTCCCAAGAGCAAGGCAGCCATGACACCAATGACAGCGATTACACGCGTTTTCATGCAATACATAGTGACCCCCAAAACCGGCGCGCAGTATGGCTCACTTCGCTTGACGGCAAAACATCGACGACGTTCACAGCCATAAGCAGCCATAACCCCACGCTGCTGGTATGATGCGCGGCTTTTTCCGGCCCACAGTAATTTCCCAGGCGCGTTCAGCGGTCTGTGCTTTGCTGTTGAGGTCGATACATTCACGGCGCCCGGCGCGCCACGGGGAGCAGACATGCTGGAAAGGCTGTTTCAACTCAAGGCACACAACACCAACGTGCGGACCGAGATTCTGGCGGGCGTCACGACTTTCTTGGCCATGGCCTACATTCTATTCGTCAACCCGAGCATCCTCGGCGAGACCGGCATGGACAAGGGCGCGGTGTTCGTCGCTACCTGTCTGGCCGCCGCCATTGGCTCCACGATCATGGGCCTGATCGCCAACTACCCGATTGCGCTCGCGCCGGGCATGGGCTTGAACGCCTTCTTCACCTACACCGTGGTCCTGCACATGGGCCACACCTGGCAAGTGGCGCTGGGTGCGGTGTTTATTTCGGCGGTGTGCTTCTTCCTGCTGTCGATCTTCCGCATCCGTGAATGGATCATCAATAGCATCCCGCTGCCGCTGCGCTCGGCGATTGCCGCTGGTATCGGCCTGTTCCTGGCACTGATCGCCCTGCATAACGCAGGTATCGTGGTCAGCAACCCGGCGACCATGGTCGGCCTCGGTGACCTGAAACAACCCGCCCCGATCCTTGCGACCCTGGGTTTTGCCCTGATCGTTGCCCTTGAAGCCTTGGCCGTGCGCGGCGCAGTACTGATCGGCATTCTGGTGGTCACCATCGTTTCGATCGTAATGGGCTTCACCCCGTTCGGCGGCGTAATGTCGATGCCACCGTCGCTGGCCCCGACCTTCATGCAACTGGACATCAAAGGCGCACTGGACATCGGTCTGGTCAGCGTGATTTTTGCCTTCCTGTTCGTCGACCTGTTCGACAACTCCGGCACCCTGATCGGCGTTGCCAAGCGTGCCGGCCTGATGGGCAAGGACGGCCACATGCCGAAAATGGGTCGCGCCCTGATCGCCGACAGCACCGCGGCCATGGCCGGTTCGCTGCTGGGCACCTCGACCACGACCAGCTACATCGAATCCGCAGCCGGCGTGAGTGCCGGTGGCCGCACCGGCCTGACGGCCGTCGTGGTCGCGATTCTGTTTCTGCTGGCGCTGTTCTTCTCGCCACTGGCGGCCAGCGTTCCGGCGTTTGCCACGGCACCGGCACTGCTGTTCGTCGCCGTATTGATGACCTCCGGCCTGGCCGAAATAGACTGGGACGACATTACCGTTGCCGCACCGGTGGTGATCACTGCGCTGGCCATGCCGTTCACTTATTCCATCGCCAACGGCATCGCCTTCGGTTTCATCTCGTGGACCGCCATCAAGTTGATGTCCGGTCGCGGCCGTGAACTGAACCCGGCGCTGGTGATCCTGTCGATTCTGTTCGTGATCAAGCTGGGTTGGTTCAACGCATGACTTTTGATTCCCAGGCCTACGCCGTTCAGCTCGAAGAAAAGGTCACGCGCCTGCGTGACCTGCTGGCCCCGTTCGATGCACCTGAACCGGCCGTCTTCGACTCGCCGCTGCAAAACTTCCGCCTGCGCGCCGAATTCCGCCTGTGGCGTGAAGCCGGCGAGCGGCACTACGCGATGTTTTCCCAGGAAGACAAGCGCACGCCGATCCTGATCGAAGAATTCCCGATTGCCAGCCTGCGCATCAATGAATTGATGCCCCAGCTGAAGGCGGCCTGGATAGCCAGTGCGCCCCTGAGCCATAAGCTGTTCCAGGTGGAGTTCCTGACCACCCTGGCCGGCGATGCGATGATCACCCTGTGCTATCACCGTCCGCTGGACGAACACTGGCATACGGCGGCAACGAAACTGGCCGCCGACCTGAACGTCAGCATCATCGGCCGCTCCAAGGGCAAGCGCGAAGTGATCGGTCACGATTATGTGGTCGAGAAACTGGAAGTCGGCGGTCGTACCTTCAGCTACCGCCAACCGGAAGGTGCGTTCACCCAGCCCAACGGCACCGTCAATCAGAAGATGCTCAACTGGGCTTACGACGCACTGGGCGACCGCGCGGACGATTTGCTGGAGCTCTATTGCGGCAACGGCAACTTCACCCTGCCGCTCGCGACCCGTGTACGCAAAGTACTGGCCACCGAAATCAGCAAGACCTCGGTCAACGCGGCGTTGAGCAACCTCAGCGAAAACGCGGTGGATAACGTCACGCTGGTGCGTTTGTCTGCCGAAGAGCTGACTGAAGCGCTGAACGAAGTCCGCCCTTTCCGTCGCTTGCATGGCATCGACCTCAAGAGCTATGAGTTCGGCAGCGTATTCGTCGACCCGCCCCGCGCCGGCATGGACCCGGACACCTGCGAGTTGACTCGACGCTTCGACAATATCCTCTACATTTCCTGCAACCCGGAAACCCTGGCGGCGAACATCGCCCAGTTGCACGACACGCACCGCATCACTCAGTGCGCAATGTTCGATCAGTTCCCGTGGACCCATCACATGGAATCCGGGGTGTTGTTGACCCGTCGTTGATTGCAGCCGATACAAACAAGCCGTCATCACGACGGCTTTTTTGTGGGCGGATCAAAGAGCCGCGTCGACCTTGCGCGGACGACCGCCCTTTTTGCCATTGGCCCGTGCAGCCTCGCTTTTGGCAGCGCTACTCTGACGACCATTGCGTGAGGCGACGACTGAAGAGGCCATGTCCATCAGCGACTTGCTCGCCGAAATCAACCCGGCAATGGAGACCTGTAAATCCCTGCCTTCATGGCACAAAGCGGTTCCCGAAAAGCCAACCTTCAAATCAGCGAATTCTCCAGCGTCAAAGCCATCAAATTCCGGGTAACTCTTCACCGGAAGGAGCACGCCGCTGCCGTCCTCAAAGCTGATGACCAGGCAATGTCCTGACCAAGCCACTGCAGTCGCATTCAATCCGCTACGACGACTCAACTCGCCTCGCTGAAGCGCCTGCTCCAGTGCAGCTTCAGTGACGGGGCTATCCGCCTGGTTTTTCGCCTTTATCGTTTTCATAATTCAATTTCCACTCCCTCCGCAGCCCCCACCAGGGCCAACAGAGTCTTGTTCACCTCAGGCTCGTAACAGGCCGAGCCAATCAAGTATGTCGTGCTGGCGATTCGTTTCATCACGACCACTTCATTGCCCTCCCAATCCCACAACTGATTGTCCAGGCACGCTGTATGCAGTTTGCTCCACCAGATGCCACGAGCTCTCCGTAAATGCGCAGGCTGCCGAAGCGCCTGTCGTAATCCTTCCAGTACCGCTGAAGGTGGCCGCTGTGAAAGAGGAACGACATCCCAGAGTTCGACGCCGTTGTGCCAGAAACTGAATTTGAAGCGTGCGCCCCATGTTCCTGCATCTACATGGACATGAGGCGGACAATGTTCGTCGCGCAGCATGATGACCAATGACAAGCCTTTGTAGCGGCATACGTTCATGCTAACCCATCCGTTAGGTTATAGATTGCAAAGATTCTCCACTCCTTGAAGAACCCGATAACTGGCGCTGATTGCTTGATGAACAATTCAGGATTGAGACTAGCTTCCGAGAGCTTTTCGACTTGTCGATTGCCGCCCCAAATAGTAAGCAATCCTTTCACCACACCCACAAAAAAGCCGTCACGAGGACGGCTGTCTTGAGTTGCACCCCATCATTACGACTGCTTTCTATGCTCGGTAACGGTCAGCCCCGCATGCCCCCAGTTATCGGTATCCACCTCTTCGATCACGATATGGGTCACTTCCGGAGGCTTGCCGAGGACACGCTGCAGGGTTTCGGTAATTTCAGCGATGACCTGGGCTTTCTGCTCACGGGTAACGCCTTCACGGGTAATACGCACGCTGACGAAAGGCATGATGCTGCTCCTGTCCGGTAATCAAATCTGGATAAAACGCCAGTAAAGCACTGCGGCGGTGATTTCATCTACAGTGTCGGCATTCAGTCCTCATTTGATCCCCGGTGTAATCAATCATGCAGCGAGTCTTCGATGATCTTCAGTTGGGCAGCATCGAACTGTTTTGCCTCGCAGCGGAAGCCGGGAGCTTTACCGCCGCCGCGCTGGTGGCAGGTGTGACGCCGGCCGCCGTCAGCCGTTCGGTGTCGCGCATGGAAGAACGCCTGGGCGTGCGCTTATTCGCGCGCACCACCCGCAGCGTGAAGTTGACTGACAGCGGCCGCCGTTATTACGAAGAATGTCGTCAGGCGCTGGCGCAATTGATCGAGGCTCAGCGCGAGGTCATGGGCCAACAGCAGCAACCGTCCGGCACGTTGCGTATCAGCATTCCAACGACCTATGCGCACCACAGAATTCTGCCGTTGCTGCCGGAATTTCGGGCGCGCTTTCCCGATGTAAAGGTCGAGTCGCACATCAGCAATCGCAACATCGACTTCGTCGGCGAAGGCTATGACATGGCGATTCGCGTGCGGGCCATCCCCGATTCCGGCTTGATCGCCCGTCACCTGGAAGACGCCGAACTGGTGATGATTGCCAGTCCCGAGTACCTCAAGCGCGCTGGCGTTCCACAAACGCTGGATGAGTTGGCGCAACACGAATGCATTCAATACGAATTGCCCAGCAGCGGCCGGCGAATTGCCTGGCTGTTCAATGACAATGGCGTGCCGCGAGAGATTTTGGCCGAGGGCAGTTTCAGTTGCTCGGACGATGTGCTGGGTGGCGTTACCCTGGCCAGACATGGGGCGGGACTGTTTCAGACGTACCGGTTTATCGTCGAAAACGAATTGGCCGATGGCTCTCTGGTGGAGGTGCTCAAGCCTTTCGGCAGGCGTTCGCGGCCGTTCACGTTGCTGTATCCGCAAAGCCGGCACATGCCGCTTCGGTTGAGGGCGTTTATCGACTTTCTGGTCGAACATCTGCCGCGCTGATCGTCGCCACTGTCCGATCACCGCACACAAAACACGACCAACCCGCCTCTTTAATTGACCAAATTAACCAGCTAGTACAATTTATCTCCACAGGCTGATGACACCAGCCGATTCCAAAAATAATAAGTGGAGACTTCCCATGCCCCCTATCGTTCTGGTGCTCAACGGCCCGAACCTGAACCTGCTCGGCACCCGTGAACCGGCAACTTATGGCCACGAAACCCTGGCGGATATCTCGGCGCTGTGCGGCCGCGCCGCCGAAGAGTTCGGCTTGGTCGTGGAATTTCGCCAGACCAACCACGAAGGCGAATTGCTCGACTGGATTCACGCCGCTCGTGGGCGTTGCGCCGGGATTGTGATCAACCCGGCCGCCTGGACTCACACCTCGGTGGCGATCCGCGACGCTCTCGTTGCCAGCGAACTGCCGGTGATCGAAGTTCACCTGTCGAACGTCCACGCCCGCGAGTCGTTCCGGCATCACTCGTTCGTCTCGGCCATCGCCACCGCGGTCATGGCCGGTTTCGGCAGCCACGGCTATCGCCTGGCACTGGAACATTTCAGTCTGAAATTGAAGGGATGAAAGCGATGACTCAGCACAACAGCGTACTGGCCGGGCTGATCGGCGCCGGGATTCAAGCCTCCCGCACACCGGCACTGCACGAGCATGAAGGCGACGCGCAGGGCATGCGTTATCTCTACCGTTTGATCGATCTGGATCAGTTGAAGCTCGACAGCAGCGCCCTGCCCGATTTGCTGTTGGCGGCCGAACGGATGAATTTCACCGGGCTCAACATCACCTTCCCGTGCAAACAGACGATCATCCCGCTGCTCGACGAACTGTCGCCAGAGGCCCGCGGTATTGGCGCGGTGAATACCGTGGTCTTGAAAGATGGCAAACGCATCGGCCACAACACTGATTGCCTGGGTTTCGCCGAGGGTTTTCGCCGTGGCCTGAAGGACGTTGCCCGTGAGCGTGTCGTACAAATGGGTGCCGGCGGTGCAGGCGCGGCGGTGGCCCACGCACTATTGAGCGAAGGTGTACAGCTGTTGAGCATTTTCGATGTGGAGATCAGCCGCGCGCAGGCCTTGGCGGACAACCTCAATCAACATTTCGGGGCCGGTCGCGCGGTGGCCGGGCATGATTTGCCGAGCACTTTGGGCCTGGCTGACGGCTTGGTGAACACCACACCCATGGGCATGAAAAAACTCCCGGGCATGCCCGTGCCGGCGGAGTTGCTTCGCGCCGAATTGTGGGTGGCCGAGATCGTGTACTTTCCGCTGGAAACCGAACTGCTGCGCAACGCCCGAGCCCTCGGTTGCCGGACCCTGGATGGCGGCAACATGGCAGTGTTTCAGGCCGTGAAGGCATTTGAATTGTTCAGCAACGTAGTGCCGGATGCGCAGCGAATGCTGGCGCACTTTCAGAGCATGAAGGGTTGAAGGGGGATAACCCCCTCACACAAGGTCAGGCCTGCAGATAGCGCAACACCGACTCACAAATCATCTCGCGATGACGCTGCTTGATGGCGTCGTCCGGCAGGTCGATCTGAAAAATCTCACCAAAGGTATGGCGGTTCGACACGCGATAGAAGCAGAACGAACTGATCAGCAAATGCACATCCAGCGGCACGAGCCCTGCGCGGAATAGACCTTCTTCGGCGCCACGACGCAAAATTTCGCCCAGTGAATCGAGGATCGTGTTGTTCATCGCCTTGATCGCATCGGAGCGCTTCACATACTCGGCATTGTGAATGTTCTCGATGCTCACAATGCGCACGAAATCGACATTGCGATCATGGTGATCGAAGGTGAACTCCACCAGGCGCCGGATCGCCTCGACCGGCGCCAGTTCGGTCAGGTGCAAGCGGTTTTCGGTGCTGCGAATGTCTCCGTAGAGTTTTTCCAGCACCTCAACGTACAGCTGCTCCTTGCTGCCGAAGTAGTAGTAGATCATGCGCTTGGAGGTGTGAATGCGCTCGGCGATTGCATCGACGCGAGCACCGGAAAGCCCCTGCTGGACGAACTCGACAATCGCCTCTTGAAGGATGTTTTCGCGGGTTTTTTCCGGGTTGTTTTTGCGGCCCTTGCGCGGCTCGACGATCACATCGTCGGGCACTGCGGAGCGTTCTGAAGTCATTGTCATTACGGGCTCACGGCCATCACTGCACAGGCTGGCGATTATGGGCCGCTGCGCACAGTGAAGGAAGCCGCGTGGCAGCGGTTTGTATCGGCGCTTACGATTTTCCTACAACTTGGCCTGACGGATCGCACCGCTGCGAGATTTGGCCATCGCCGCCAGTCGCACCGCCACGTTCGCTGCGCCGTACCCCGCGTAGCCGTTCTTGCGTTGAATGATTTCAAAGAAGAACCGCCCTTCAAACGGCTCGGTGTACACATGAAACAGTTCGCCGCCCTGAGCATCGCGGTCGTACAAAACGTTGTAATACGCCAGTTCGCTGAGGAACTCGTCATCGAAATCAAACCGTGCGGCGAGGTCATCGTAGTAATTGAGCGGGATGTCCAGCAACGGCACCCCCGCCTCCTTGGCCCGGCTGACTTGCGCAAAGATATCGTCGCAATCGAACGCGATGTGATGCACACCGGAGCCGCGATAACTCGACAGCGCGTGTGAGATGGCGGTGTTGCGATTCTCGGAAATGTTCAGCGGCAAACGGATCGAACTGTCGCGGCTGCGCAGCGCACGGCTTTTTACCAGGCCGTACGGGTCGGGCAACACCACTTCATCGTCAGCTTCAAAGTCCAGCAGGCTCTTATAAAACAGCACCCAACTGTCGAGGCTGTCGGCCGGCAATGCCATGGCCATATGGTCGATACGCTTGAGGCCGCCGCTGGCCACGGCGTCGGGGAACAGATGGAAATCGGTGCCATAGACATCGGCGTCTTGATCCACCAGATAGATCAGGCTGCCATCCGGGGCTCGAACCGCCGCCAGTTCCAATTCGTTGGGGCCCACCAGCCCGCGATACGGCTGACCTTTGTAGGCCACCGCCCGGGCCAGCGCACTGGCGCTGTCCTTGACCCGCACGGCCGTCGCGCACAACGACGGGCCATGGGCTTCGAAAAAACTATGGGCAAACGAATACGGTTCGGAGTTGAGGACCAGGTTGATATCGCCCTGACGCAGCAGGCTAACGCTCTTGGAGCGATGCTGCCCGGCCTTGACGAAACCCAACCGTTCCAGCCAATGCGAGAGCTTGGCACCGAGGCTTTCGTCCACTGCAAACTCGAGAAACTCGATGCCGTTGTATTCGCTGGCCTTTGGCGTCTCGAACAAAATGTCGAGGTTGGCCGAGGGCTTGGTTTGCTGCTCCAGACGCTGACGGGTTTTCTCCTCCAGGTACAGCAGCGAACGCAAACCGTCGGCGGCATTGGCCCGAGGCGGCGCGGCACGGAAACCATCGTTGAAGATTTCCAGTGACAGCGGCCCGGTGTAACCGCTCTGGATGATCGGCGCAAGAAAGCCCGGCAGGTCGAATTCACCCTGGCCAGGGAAGCAGCGGAAATGCCGGCTCCACTCCAACACGTCCATGGCCAGGATGGGTGCATCGGCCATTTGCACGAAGAAAATCTTGTCGCCCGGAATTTCGGCGATGGCGCTCGGATCGCCCTTGAGCGACAGCGTGTGAAAGCTGTCCAGCAAGACGCCGAGGCTAGGGTGATCCGCCTGGCGAACGATGTTCCACACCTGTTGATAAGTGTTCACATGCCGGCCCCAGGCCAGGGCTTCGTAACCGATTCGCAGACCACGCGCGCCAGCACGTTCGGCCAGCAGGCGCAAATCGTCGACCAGGATCTGTTCATCACCGACCGAATCAGCCGAGGCGTTACTGCACACCAGCACCAGGTCAGTGCCCAGCTCCTGCATCAAGTCGAATTTGCGCTCGGCCCGCTCGAGGTTGCGTGACAGGCGGTCACGGCGGCAGCCTTCGAAATCCCGGAAGGGTTGAAACAGTGTGATCGCGATCCCGAGATCGGCGCACATCTGTTTGATTTCCCGTGGGCTACCGTCGTAGTAAAGAAGGTCATTCTCGAAAATCTCCACTCCGTCAAAACCGGCGGCGGCAATGGCTTCGAGCTTTTCCGGCAGGGTACCGCTCAAGGAAACGGTGGCAATGGAACGCTGCATATTTCGACTCCCGGTGGTGGAGACACTCTTGTTATCGATATCGCACGCTTCGCTTTATGTAGCAGCTGGCGAAGCCTGCGTTCGGCTGCGCAGCAGTCGTGAAATCGGGCGATGCGGTCTTACAGATAAACCGCATGCGACTGCTTCGCAGCCGAACGCAGGCTTCGCCAGCTGCTACAGGGTCCGCGTTTAACTTGAGGGGAATTATTGGCCTGGCAGAATCGAACAGCAATTCAAAGTGTACTATCTGGTTAGTTTTGCGTGCGATTATCGAACACAATGGCCTTTGGCGAATTGACGATTTTTTGTCCACTGCGCAACATCAACTCCACATTGAGCCCGGTCATGAAACATCGGACTCGGTTAAAAAAGACCCAGAACACCACATAAAAACAATCGGTGGCCTACATGATTCCTTCCCAAAGCTCACGCATGGCTCCGGCCATGAGCGTCACTGCCGGCGGCATCGGCGACAAAATCCGCGGCGCCATGGCGGTCGGCAAAACCCGTTGGGGCATGCTGGCGCTGGTGTTCTTCGCGACAACCCTGAACTACATCGACCGCGCCGCCCTGGGCGTCATGCAGCCCATCCTCGCCAAGGAAATGAGCTGGACGGCGATGGACTACGCCAACATCAACTTCTGGTTCCAGGTCGGTTACGCCATCGGTTTCGTGCTGCAGGGCCGCTTGATCGACCGGGTCGGTGTCAAGCGCGTGTTCTTCTGCGCGGTGCTGCTCTGGAGCATCGCCACCGGTGCCCACGGCCTGGCCACTTCAGCCGTCGGCTTCATGGTCTGCCGTTTCATCCTTGGTTTGACCGAAGCCGCCAACTACCCCGCCTGCGTGAAAACCACCCGCCTGTGGTTCCCGGCCGGTGAACGCGCCGTGGCCACCGGCATCTTCAACGCCGGGACCAACGTCGGTGCGATGTTCACCCCGATGTTGCTGCCGCTGATCCTGCATGTCTGGGGCTGGCAAGCCGCGTTCCTGTGCATGTCGGCACTGGGCGGGATCTGGTTGCTGTTCTGGGGCTTGAAGTACTTCAACCCGGAAGATCACCCGAGCGTCAAACAGTCGGAACTGGACTACATCCAGAAAGAAGTCGAGCCGGAACAAGCCCGCGTGCCGTTCTCGAAAATCCTGCGCATGCGTGGCACCTGGGCGTTCGCCCTCGCCTACTCGATGACCGCGCCGGTGTTCTGGTTCTACCTGTACTGGCTGCCGCCGTTCCTCAATCAGCAATACAACCTGGGAATCAACGTGACCCAGATGGGCATTCCGCTGATCATCATTTACCTGACCGCTGACTTCGGCAGCGTCGGCGGCGGGATCCTCTCCTCGTTCCTGATCGGTCGCGGTATCAACCCGATCAAGGCGCGGTTGATGTCCATGTTCCTGTTCGCCTGCTGCATCGTCGGCGTGGTCATGGCGGCCGGCGCCAGCAATCTGTGGGTCGCAGTGGCCGCCATCTCCCTGGCCATCGGTGCTCATCAGGCCTGGACTGCAAACATCTGGAGCCTGGTGATGGACTACACGCCCAAGCACATGATGAGCACGGTGTTTGGTTTTGGCGGCATGTGCGCAGCCATCGGCGGGATGTTCATGACGCAGTTGGTCGGCCATATCCTGACCGTCACCAACAATAACTACACCGTGT